>NZ_CP015097.1 GCF_001975705.1 Salipiger abyssi | reverse complement strand
ATTTCGTGCTCGACGAAACCGGCGCCGCGGCCTCGCCGCAGGCGGCCTCTGCCCCCGAGACCCGGACCCATGCCTGACACCGCCCCGGCGGACATCCGGCACCCGAAACCCTCAGCCCTTCCGACTGCTAAGAACTGGACGCTCCCATGACCCTGAACACGATCGAGACCTCGCCGCCCGCCTCTGCCGACGGCCCTTCCGAGGCCCTGGGATCGCCCGATCTGAAAACAACGCTCTGCCATGCGGGCCGTCATCCGGAGGCGCATAGCGGCGCGGTGAACGTGCCGGTCTATCACGCCTCCACGATCCTTTTCCCGACGCTTCAGGCGCTCGACACCAAGGCCGAGGCGCGGGTGCGCTACGGGCGGCGCGGCACGCCCACGACATACGCGCTGGAAGAGGCGGTCTCGGCGCTGGAAGGCGCCGAAGGCACGGTGCTGACGCCCTCGGGCGCGATGGCGATCACGCTGACGCTGCTGTCGCATGCCAGGCCGGGCGCGCATTTCCTGATCCCCGACAACGCCTATGGCCCCTGCCGCCATGCCTGCAACGAGATCATGATTCCGATGGGGGTGGAGGTCACCTTTTACGACCCGGCAATCGGTGCCGGCATCGCCGAACTGCTGCGGGACGACACCGCGCTGATCTGGCTGGAGGCGCCCGGTTCGCAGACCTTCGAGATGCCCGATATTCCCGCCATCGTCGCCGTGGCGAAAGCCAAGGGCATTCCCACCGCGATCGACAATACCTGGGCCGGCGGCTACTTTCTGCGCCCGCTCGCCATGGGGGTCGATTTCTCGGTGCAGGCGGGCACGAAATACCTCTGCGGCCATTCCGACGTGATGTCGGGCACCATCGCCTGCGGCCCGGGCCGGCATGCCCGGATGAAGGATTTCGCCGCGCGCATGGGCGCCTGTGTCGGTCCCGACGACGCCTATCTCGTGCTGCGCGGCATGCGCACCATGTCGGTGCGCATGGAACAACATTACCGCGCGGCGGTAGAGATCGCCGAATGGCTCGAAGACCGGCCCGAGGTGCTGCGGGTGATGCACCCCGCCCTGCCCTCCGATCCCGGCCACGCGATCTGGAAACGCGATTTCACCGGCGCCTCGGGGCTCTTTGGCTTCATCCTGAAACCGGTCGACCGCCCGCGCCTGGCGCGGATGATGGACGGGCTGCGCTTTTTCGGCATGGGCGCGAGCTGGGGCGGGTTCGAAAGCCTGCTGATCCCCACCAACCCCGCCGCGCTGCGCAGCGCCACCAACTGGGCGCCGGGCGGTCAGACCATGCGCATGCATGTGGGGCTGGAAGCGCCCGGCGATCTGATTGCCGATCTCGCCGCCGGTCTGGAGCGGCTGGGATGAGACATGCCGATCTGCGGCGCATCGGGGTGATCGGCCCCGCCGGCAATATGGCGCTGGAATGGGAATTCCACCGCCATCTGCCTCGCGGCGTGACGATGAACCATGCCCGCGCCATGCGCCCGGGCGGCACGGCGCTGACCGCCGGGTCGCTGACCGAGATGGGCCGCAACGCCATCGCGGCGGCCGAGAGCCTTGTGCGCACCCGGCCCGAATTGCTGCTCTATGCCTGCACCAGCGGCAGTTTCGTCGAGGGGCCCGATACGGTCGACGCGGTCTCGGACGAGATCACCCGCGCGACGGGCCTGCCCGCGCTCACCGCCTCGCGCGCGGTGCTGGAGGCGCTTCAGGCGCTGGGGGCCAGATCGGTCTTTCTGCTGACCCCCTACCCCGAGGCGATCAATCAGGCCGAGATCGGTTTCCTCAACGCGGCGGGGCTGAACGTGACCGGTTGCGTCGCCCATGCCTGCACCGAACGTTACCCCATCGGCGCCGTCGCCTCGGAAGAGACCGAAGCGCTGCTTCTGGCGCATGAGGAGGCCGCGCGGCAGGCGGATGTGGTCTTTATCAGCTGCACCAACCTGCTGAGCTTCGACATCGTTCCGGGGCTCGAGGCGCGGCTGGGCCGCCCGGTGATCTCCTCCAACCTCTCCCTGCTCTGGGCGGCGCTCTGCCGGCTGGAGCTGGCATCGGCGCCCGAACCCGGGCGCGGCCTTTACGCGGCGCTGCCCGATGCGGCGACCGCCCCTGTCCCGGCTGCGGCGGATGCCAGCGCCGGAACCGCTCTTCACGAAAGGACTGCATGATGACCGACACCACCGCCCGCCTCGCCGTGGATATCGGCGGAACCTTCACCGACATCGTTCTGGAACGGGGCGCCGGGGATTTCGTCTCCGGCAAGTATCTCACCACCCATGGCGATCCGGAACGCGCCGTGCTCGAAGGCACGAAAGACCTGATCGCCAAGAGCGGCATCGCGCCCGAACAGATCGGCATCGTCGTGCACGGCACCACGCTGGCGACCAACGCGCTGATCGAGCGCAAGGGCGCCAAGATCGCGCTGATCACCACGCGCGGCTTTCGCGACGCGCTGGAAATGGCCTATGAGCACCGGTTCGAGGTCTCGGATCTCTACATGGAGCGCCCTGCCCCGCTGGTGCCGCGCTGGCTGCGGCTGGAGGTCGACGAACGGCTGGCCGCCGACGGCTCTGTCCTGCGGCCCTTCGACGAACAGAGCCTGCTCGACCTGATCCCGACCCTGCGCGAGGAAGAGATCGAGGCGGTGGCCATCAGCTTTCTGCATTCCTATGTCGACGGCGCGCATGAACGCGCCGCCGCCGAGATCCTGCGCCGCGAAATGCCCGGTCTGCGCATAACCCTCTCGCACGAGATCTGCCCCGAGATCCGTGAATACGAACGCGGCTCCACCGCCTGCGCCAATGCCTATGTGCAGCCGGTGATGGAAAGCTATCTGCGCCGCCTCAAGACCGGCATCGCCGAGCTCGGAATTCCGGGCGAGATCATGCTGATGATGTCCTCGGGCGGGCTGTGCAGTCTGGATGTCGCCTGCGCCCAGCCGATCAAGCTGGTGGAGTCCGGCCCCGCCGGCGGCGCGGTGCTGGCCGCCAATATCGCCGAGGAGCTGGGGATCGAAAAGGCCATCGCCTTTGACATGGGCGGCACCACCGCCAAGCTGGTGCTGATCGACGACGCCACGCCGCAGCAGAACCGCAACCTCGAGGTTGCCCGCGCCTATCGCTTCCTGCGCGGCTCGGGCATGCCGCTGCGGGTGCCGGTGATCGACCTGGTGGAGATCGGCGCGGGCGGCGGCTCGCTCGCCGCGCTCGACAATCTCGGCTGCGTCGCGGTGGGGCCGGAAAGCGCGGGCTCCGAGCCCGGCCCGGCGGCCTATGGCCGTGGCGGCACGCGCCCGGCGGTGACCGATGCCGACCTGATCCTCGGCAAGATCGACCCGGAGGGCTTTGCCGGCGGCAATATCGCGTTGGACCTCGGCCTCTCGGCACAGGCGCTCGACACCCATGTGGGCGGCCCCGCCGGGATGGACACGCGCACCGCCGCCATCGCCGTGGTCGAAGTGGTCGACGAGAACATGGCCAACGCCGCGCGAGTGCATGCCACCGACAACGGCGCGCAGCTCGAAGGGCGCACGATGATCGCCTTCGGCGGCGCCGCCCCGATGCACGCGGCGCGGATCGCGCAGAAACTCTCCATCGAGCGGATCATCGTGCCCAAGGGCGCGGGCGTCGGCTCGGCGCATGGCTTCCTGCTGGCGCCGGTGGCCTTCGAGGCGGTGCGCACCCGGCTGGTGCCGCTGGATGCGCTCGACATGGCGCAGTTGCAGGAGATCGTGCAGGACATGTGGGCCGAAGCCAGCGCCATCGTGCGTCTGGGGGTGCCCGAGGACACGCCGCTGTCGGAAAGCATCGCGGTCTATATGCGCTATCGCGGTCAGGGCCACGAGATCATGGTGACGCTCGACAGCCTGCCCGAAGCGGCGCATCTGCAAACCGTACTGCGCGACGCCTTCGAAGCCGAATACCGCCGCCATTTCGGCCGCGTCATCCCGGGCATGGAGATCGAGTGCCTGACCTGGAAGCTCGGCCTGTCGGGGCCGAAGGCGGCGCCCGCCGGCGCGGCGGCCGACACCGCGTCCTCCGGCGACCCGGTTGCCCGCAAGCATCAGGTGCTGGTCGACCTGCTGAGCATGGAAGACGGCGATGCCGGCGTCTATCTGCGCAGCGATCTCGGCGCCGGGGCGGTGATCGCCGGCCCCGCCATCGTCACCGAATCCGAAACCAACACGATGATCCCCGCGGGCTTCTCCGCGCATCTGAGCCCGGCGGGCCATCTCATCATCGAGGCACAGACGGCCATGGCCGCAAAACAGGGAGAAGCGGCATGAAACAGGGCAGCGATCTGATCCAGTTGCAGGTGATCTGGAGCCGCCTCATCGCGGCGGTGGAGGAACAGGCACGCAGCCTGATCCGCGCCGGGTTCTCGACCTCGACCCGCGAGGCGGGCGACGTCTCGGCGGGGGTGTTCAACACGCGCGGCGAGATGATCGCCCAGGCGGTGACCGGCACGCCGGGCCATATCAACTCCATGGCACGCTCGGTGAAGCATTTCATCGACGTCTTCCCCGTCGCCAGCATGGAAGAGGGCGACGTCTACATCACCAACGACCCGTGGAAGGCCACGGGCCACCTCTCGGACCTGTCCGTGGTCACGCCGATCTTTCGCAACGGGCAGTTCGTGGCGCTCTTTGCCTGCACCACCCACGTGGTCGATGTGGGCGGCAACGGCCCGTCGCCGGAAAGCCGCGACGTCTATGGCGAGGGGCTGTTCATCCCGATCATGAAGATCGCCGAAAAGGGCCGGATGAACGAGAGCCTGCTGCAAATCGTGCGCGCCAACGTCAAGGAGCCAGTGCAGGTCGAGGGCGATATCTTTGCGCTGGTGGCCTGTAACGACGTCGGCGGCAAGCGGCTGCTGACCATCATGGACGAATACGGGCTGACCGAGATCGACACGGTGGGCGACGAGATCTTTGCCCGCTCGCGCAAGGCGATGATGGACGAGATCGCCAAGCTGCCGCGCGGCACCTGGCACAACAAGATGGTGCTCGACGGCTATGAGGCGCCCATCTCGCTCTGTGCCGCGGTGACCGTGGACGAGACCGGCGTGCATATCGACATGGAGGGCACCTCCGAGGCATCGCGCTACGGCATCAACTGCCCGATGTGCTATACCGAGGCCTATGCCTCCTTCGGGGTGAAATGCCTGGTGGCGCCGCAGCTGCCCAACAACGCCGCGACCATGGCCTGCATCACCGTGACCGCGCCCGACGACTGTATCGCCAACGCCAAGTTCCCACGCCCGGTGGTGGCGCGCTCGACCATCGGGATGTTTCTGCCGGATCTGGTCTTTGGCTGTTTCGAACAGGCCATCGAGGGAAAGGTGCCCGCCGAAAGCACCGGCACGCTGTGGAACATCCGGCTTGGCGCGCAGCCCTCGGGCGACACCCGTGGCTTTATGGTCACCACCTTCCACAGCGGCGGCGCCGGCGCGCGCCCGGCGCAGGACGGGCTCTCGGCCACGCCCTTCCCTTCGGGCATCCGCAACGTGCCGGTGGAGGTCACCGAGTCGATCACCTCGCTGGTGGTCTGGCGCAAGGAGTTCCGCCCGGATTCCGGCGGCGCAGGCCGTCAGCGCGGCGGGCTTGGCCAGATCATGGAGATCGGCAACCGCGAAGATGCTCCGCTGACGCTCTATGCCCGCTATGAGCGCGTCGAGAACCCGGCCAAGGGCCGCCAGGGCGGGCAGCCCGGCGCGCCGGGGCGGCTGACGCTGGGCTCGGGCGGCAAGCTCAAGGCCAAGGGGCTCCAGACCATCCCGCCGGGCGATACGGTGATCATCGAGATGCCCGGCGGCGGCGGCTACGGCGCGCCCGAGGAGCGCGCGCCCGAAGCGCTGGCGCTGGATCTGCGCAAGGGCTTTGTGACGGCGGAGGCCGCCAAGGCATGATACCGGAGCGTTTTCCGGTGACACAGAGACTGGCGGAGGCGCTGACGCGCCTTCGCCCCGAAGATCTGACAGCGGTGGCGGAGGACCGTGCGCGCATCGCCTTTCTCGACACCATCGGCGTGACGGCGGCGGGCATGGCCGAGCCGCCGGTGCGGCACCTGCGCAGGGTTCTCGGCTGTGTGGAGGCGATGCCGCAGGCGCCCCGCGACCGCGCATTGGTGCTGGGCACCGCAGCACATGCGCTCGATTACGATGATGTCGCCTTCGGCGGCCATGTCAGCGCGGTGATCGTGCCCGCGCTTCTCGCGCTGCTCCCAGAGATCCCGCCTGCCGACGCCGCGCGGCTGCCGCTCGCCTATGCGGCGGGCATCGAGGCCTGGGCCGAGACCTCCAGCCGCGAAAAGACCCTCTATAACGCCAAGGGCGGCCACCCCACCGGTCTGCTCGGGCCCATCGGCGCGGCGGGCGCGGCCTCCGTGCTGCTGCGGCTCGACATCGTGGCGACGCGCAGCGCGCTGTCCATGGCGGCCTCGCTCGGCGCCGGGCTCACGGTGAATTTCGGCACCATGACCAAACCGCTGCACGCCGGACGCGCCGCCGAGGCCGGCGTGCTGGCCGCGCTGCTGGCGCGCAATGGCATGACGGCGGCCCCTGACGGGATCGAAGCGCCAAACGGCTTCCTCCAGGTCCACAGCCCGGGCGGCACGCCCGATCTGAGCATGCCCGTCGCGCTGGAACAGAGCCTATTACGGCTCGAAACCGTCTCGCCGAGCATCAAGTGCTTCCCAGTCTGCTATGCCGCACATCGCGCCATCGACGCGGCACTGGCGCTGCATGCGATGCCCGATTGCGACGCGGCGGAGATCGCAGCCGTCGAGATCACCACCAGCCCGCGCCATTCCACCACTCTGCGATACCGCGATCCACAATCCGTCGCCGAGGCGCGGTTCAGCCTCGAATTCGCGGTATGCAGGGCCTTGCAGACGGGGCGGCTGGGGCTGGCCGATCTTGCCAGTAACGCACTGGCCGATCCGGAGCTGCGCGCCCTGATGGCGCTGTGCACACGGCATCTCTCCGACGAGGTCGACCCCCGGCTCGACGGCTATGCGGCCCATGATGCGGTAAGGCTGCACATGCGCGATGGGCGGGTGTTGGAGAGCCCGCATATCACCCGACCGCTCGGACATGCGGAAAATCCGCTGGGTCAGGAAGATCTCGACTCCAAGCTCGCCGACTGCCTGTCGCAGAAGACCGGAATGCCCACTCCTGCGGCGTGTCACGGCATGGTCAATGCACTGCGCGACGACGCGCCTGCGGCATATAAAGACCTCTCTACGCTCGCAGCCGCTCTCTGGTAACCGTCGCAGCTGCCGCGGCTTCACGAGAAACCCAACATCCGCTTGCCCTGCCTCGCGGGTGTTGGGCGATATGCGGCTCTAACACGCCCCCAAAGCCCTTTCAGCCCTCAATCTCGATCCGCCGCAGCCCGGGATACTCTGCCTGCGCGACGCCCATGAGCAGGCGCATATGATGCGTCTGGATGTATTGCGCCACAAAGGCCGACGGCGCTTTCAAACGCAGCACATCACGCTCACAGCCCGCACAGGAGAGCCCTGCGAACCAGTTCCGGTACAGGCTGGGCTCCAGCTTCTCCAGACGGCTCTGAGCGCCCCCCCAGCGGCCCCCCTGCCCTTCCGGCGCCGGCATGTCGCCCTGGCCAAAACGCACATGCACGACCTTTTCTTCGGGTTTTGCCGCCGGGGTCACGGATTGTTGCGCCATGCGCTCGGAGAAATCGGGACCGACCCGTTCCCAGACCGGCGCGCTGAGCCGGTGAATCTCGGCGATGTTGAGACGATAGGCGGCCACCCTGCCCCGCACCCCAGGACGCAGTTGCAACAGAACCTCCGCCGAGGTCAGCCGCTTGATTTCCCGCTTCACCGTGCGTTCGTCGACCGACCAGAGCCGCGCCATCTCTCGCTGCCCGACGGTGAGCTCGTTGCGGGCCCAGTTGTAGCGCGCGGTTACCAGCGCCACCAGCCGCAGCATCGAGGTCTGAAACCCCGGAGACCCGTTCAGCCCGGCGACGGCCAATGCGGTGAGCAGGTCGTATTTCTGAGAGCCGGCGCTGGCACCGGTGAAGCGTTTTGCATTCATGACTGTCGCTCGTTGCCTCGGTATCCGGATCTGTCGTCCGATTCCCATTGTGTCATCGAGTGTCCAGTTATCCCGTAGTTTGTCAACAGAGTGATAAGAACGGGATCGTTGCGCCTTTTTTCCAGAAAACAGGAAAATATGGGTTTATTGGTATAGGGGGACAGTCAGCTGTCACCCTATCTGCCCTCGGGTGTCACCCTAAATGCAGTTTGACGCAAGGGTGTGTCCCCAAAAATCTGGTGTCGGTCTGTGGATAATCCCGTTTTTCCCCTTCGACCTCTGAAAAACCGGCGAATTCGGCTTTTCTTGTTTTGTGCTTTCCTGAATTCGCGTTATTGAACGGAGAGTAGCAGAAAACACGAGCAGGGTCATGCGCGATCATTCCGATTTGCAATCCATGAACGAACGCAGTCTCGCCCAGCAGGCGGCGGTGCGGAAGGCGACATTCTCTCCGGCGGAGGAAAAGACCCTCCGGCCGTTCTCGATCTGGGAGATCAGCCAGTTCATGTTCGACGTTCCGGCGGACACGCTCCGCAAGAAGCTGGCCGACGATCCGTCTCTGCCGCAGGGCGCAACCGAAGAGGACGGGCGGCAGCGTTGGTTCTCGCTCGCCGAGATCAACGAGCTGCGCCGGCGCGTCCGGTTCCGCGGCAAGACCCTGCTGCCCAAGCGCCCGGCGGGCCGCGCAATGCGTGTGGCGGTGTCGAACTTCAAGGGCGGCGTCGGCAAGACGGTGGTGGCGCAGCATCTGGCCAATGCCGCCGCGCTCGACGGCTACCGCGTGCTGGTGGTCGATTTCGATCCGCAAGCCACCATGACCCATTCCATGGGGCTGGTGGAGGTCAAGGAGTGGAACACGGTCTGGGGCATCATGTGCCGCGATCTCTGCCGCGAGGCCGACCGCATCGCGCAGGCCTATGACGACCCCGCCGATTGCCCCTACCCCACCGCCGACGAGCTGCCCGAGGATGTGCAGTCGATCGGCGCGCAACGGGTTCAGGACTTCATCCAGAAAACCTCCTGGCCGACCATCGACATCATCCCCTCCTGCGCCAACGCGGCTTTTGTCGAGTTCGCCAGTGCGCAGTATCGCTCCATGCACAAGGCCTGGAGTTTCTTCGGCTGCGTCGCGCGTTACCTCGACGAGCTGCCCGACGATCAGTTCGACCTGATCATTTTCGACTGCCCGCCGGCCATCGGCTATCAGTCTCTCAACGCGGCCTTCGCGGCGGATATTCTCTATATCCCGTCCGGCCCCGGCTATTGGGAATACGATTCCACCACCAGCTTTCTCGGCCAGCTCGGCGATGCGCTGGAGGATATCTCGGTCGGCTATGAAAAGATCGCGCAGGATGCCGGGATCCAGCTGCCCAAGCGCTTCGACGATGTGCGGCTGCTGATGACCCGTTTCGAGGCGTCCAACCCGCTGCACGCCGCGATGATGGAGGCATTCCGCAATGTCTTTGGCGCCGATGTCTGCCGCAACGCCATCGAGATGACCCGCGCGGTCGAACAGTCGGGGCGGTTCCAGATGTCGGTCTATGAGCAGGATTATCGTCAGATGACCCGCGAGACCTGGAAGCGCGCGCGGCAGAGTTTCGACGCGGCCTATGACGAGTTCCGCGAGGTGGTGCTGAACGCCTGGGAGCGCAAGAACAAGACCGAGGAGGTTGAGGCATGAGCAAGAACAAGTTCGGTTTCGGGCCGCTGGAAGAGCCCCCTGCCCCCAAGCCCCGGCGCCGTGAGGTCGGGCCGATGGGCGCTGCGGTGCGCGACGCCGCCAGCAGCCTCAGCGAAAGCACCGAGAGCCTGGTCGAGCAGCGCCGCCAGAACGCCGCCGATGCCAAGGCCTGGCGCGAGGCACAGGGCGAGGGCCGCGTGCTGGTCGAGATCCCCATCGACGCGATCCGCACCGATGCGCTGCCGCGCGACCGACTCGATCTCGACACCGTGGCGAGCTCGGACGAGATGGAGGAGCTCAAGACCTCGATCCGCGAGCGCGGCCAGAAAGAGCCCATCGAGGTGTTTTCCGTCGACGGCACCTATCAGCTCAAGAAGGGCTGGCGCCGGCTGACCGCACTGCGCCAGCTTCATACCGAGACCGCCGATGAGCGCTTTGCCCATGCGGTGGCGCGGGTGGCCGAGGGACAGAGCAGCCGCATCGACCTCTATATCGACATGGTCGAGGAGAACGTGATCCGCGAGGATCTGTCCTTTGCCGAGATGGCGCAGGTGGCGATCACCGCGGCGCAGGAGGAGGGGCAGGCGGCGGGCGAGCTGGTCAGCCGGATCTATGCCTCGCTGCACAAGATGAAGCGCAGCTATATCCGCAGCTTTGTCTTCCTGATCGAAGAGCTGGGCGAGGCGCTGGTCTTTCCCAAGATGGTGTCGCGGAATCTTGGGGTCGACGTGGCGCGGCGCTTGCAGGCGTCGCCGGAGCTGGGGCAGGGGCTGCGCGCGGATCTCTCCGGCGTCTCGACCCCGGAAGAGCAGGCGCAGGTTCTCAGGCGCTTTTTGGAGGCTCCGGCGAAACAGCCTGCCGAACGGCCGACACGCGAGAAGAGCGAGAAATACGAGTTTCACGTCGGTCGCTCCAAGGTCACCGCGCGCAAGGGCGAGTGCCGCATCCTGTCGGAGACGGATTTCTCGGCGGTGGATCGCAAGCGGCTTCAGCGCGCCATCGAGGCATTCGAGGCGGCGCTGGCCGAGGGGTAACCCACGGGTTACCGATTTCTTTACGCCGCGCGCGGTGGTGTAACCCATGGGTTACCGGCCCGCGTGAAAGGCCCCGCCGGAATCGGCGGGGCTTTTTTATACGCTCCTCGCTGCCCGGTTTCGGGCCCGTGCGACGCCGGGTGGACGATAGGGCCCGTCAGCTCTGTCTGCGCGGCAATGGCAGAGAAGGGCAGGGGGGGGGGGCGACAGGATCAGGCTCGCCAGCGCCACGACGGTTCGCGCACGGTGCCTTTGTCACGTCCGCGCTGCGCCGTCTCTGGTGGCGTTGTGCCCCGAGCGCCTGCACGCGGGAACGCCATGCAAGGAGGCAGCCGCCCGGCCCGCAGGATCTCAAGTGTATTTCGAATATTTCGAATGTTGCGATTGTTTCGAATAGGCGCTACCCTATATCCATCAACAGATGTGCCAGCCGGAGAGAGCAGATGGACGCCCTCAGAAAAGAGGCATTCTTTGATCGTTTGCCCGACGAGGTCGAGATCAGGAACGCCGAACAGCTCAGAACGATTGTCGCCTCCCAGATCAAGGAGGGCGAGCCGACGACGTTGTCGCTTGCGCTGGAGGGCGGCGAAGTGCGCACCGTGACCCTTGCGCCCGCGCTGACAGCCTCGCTTCTTGAAGTGCTGCGGCTGGTCTCCAGCGGTCGCGGGTTCCGGATGATCCCCGTCGAGGCGGAGTTGACGACGCAGCAGGCGGCAGACCTTCTCAATGTGTCCCGTCCGTTCCTGGTCAAGCTTCTCGAAGACGGTGAAATCCCGTTCACGAAGACCGGCCGCCATCGTCGTGTTCGCGCGGATGATCTCTTTGCCTACAAGGAAAAGCGCGACGCGTCTCGTTCCGAGGCCCTGAGCGATCTTGCCGCCATGGATGCCGAAGACGGTCTTGTATGAGCCGATACGCGGATCGGTTCACGGCGCTGCTGGATGCCTGCGTCCTGGGCGGCGCGCTGCGGCGGAACATGCTGCTCAGCCTGGCCGAGGCCGGATTGTTCCGCCCCCGGTGGAGCAATCGCGTTCTCGACGAGACCCAGAGGGCGATTGCCCGGATCACCAAGGGGGACACCGATGGTTCCCGGCAACGCGCGGCCATCAACGCGGCGTTTCCCGAAGCCATGGTGACCGGCTACGAGATCTTTGAAGACAGGCTTGCCTTGCCCGATCCGGACGACAACCACGTTCTGGCGGCGGCCATTGCGACCTCGGCGTCCGTCATCGTCACGGACAATCTCGCGGATTTCCCGCCCGAGGCTCTGGCCCCGCATCCGATCCAGGCGATTTCGGCAGACGACTTCATCGCCGATATTATCGAACTGGATCCGTCAGAGGCCATCCTCGCCCTGCGCCGCATGCGGGAGCGGTTCAGGAACCCCGCCCTCAATGTCGCGGCGCTGATTCACAAATCCGAGGCGCAGGGCCTCCTTCAGGTTGCGACCTTCATGGATGAGTATCAGTCTTCGTTGTAGCGTGCGCGTGGCGCCGCCGCCATTTGGCACCGGCCACGACCTTTCGGCCCTCTCCGCGAGGCGGGTGACTGGGGCCATGGTCGCAGGACGGTATCATGCGGCTTGCGGCGAGGCGCCGCGCGCTATAGACGGCTCCCGCATCACCTGGACCGGTGCAGTCCCGTCCCGACCCGACAGAGGCCCCGACGCGCATGCAGACACCCTATTACCTCATCGACAAATCGCGCCTTCTCCGGAACATGGAAAAGATCGCCCGGCTGCGTGAGATCTCCGGCGCCAGGGCGCTTCTGGCGCTCAAATGCTTTGCCACATGGTCGGTCTTCGACATGATGTCGGAGTATATGGACGGCACGACCTCCTCGTCGCTCTTCGAGGTGAAGCTCGGGCGGGAAAAATTCCCGGGCGAGACGCATGCCTATTCCGTCGCCTGGGCGCCCCACGAGATCGACGAGGTGCTGGCGAATTCGGACAAGGTGATCTTCAACACCGCCCAGCAGCTCACGCGGTTCGAAGAGGTCAGCCGCAGCCATACCCGCGGGCTGCGGGTCAATCCCGGCGTGTCGACCTCGGGCTTCGATCTCGCCGATCCGGCGCGGCCGTTTTCCCGGCTGGGCGAGCATGCGCCCGAGGATATCGAACCGGTGGCCGAGCTGATCAGCGGCTTCATGTTCCACAACAATTGCGAGAACGCGAGCTTCGAGCGCTTCGACGAGATGCTGGGCCAGATCGAGGCGCGTTTCGGCCCGCTCATCCGGCGCATGCGCTGGGTCTCGCTCGGCGGCGGCATCCATTTCACCGGCGAAGGCTATCCGCTGGACAGGCTCGCCGAGCGGCTGAAACGCTTTGCCGGCGAGAACGAGGTGCAGGTCTATCTCGAACCGGGCGAGGCGGCGATCACCAACTCCACCACGCTGGAGGTCACGGTGCTCGACACGCTGTTCAACGGCAAGAATCTCGCCATCGTCGACAGCTCGATCGAGGCGCATATGCTCGACCTGCTGATCTACCGCGAAAGCGCCAAGATGCAGGAGAGCGGCGACCGCGAATGGATGGTCTGCGGCAAGTCCTGCCTGGCGGGGGACATCTTTGGCGAGTTCCGCTTTCCGCAGGATCTGACGCCCGGCGACCGGTTGTCCATTCAGGATGCCGCCGGCTACACCATGGTGAAGAAGAACTGGTTCAACGGCGTGCAGATGCCCGCCATCGCCATTCGCGAGCTGGACGGCACCGAACGTCTGGTGCGCGGCTTCACTTACGAGGATTTCGCGGCGGCCCTGTCGTGATCTGCCCGCGCCCGGATGGCGCATGCTGACAAAGCGCCGGTGGTGGCGCCTCATCATCTCAAGGGAGTTCTGTCTTGAAGAAGAACGTTCTTATCATCGGCGCCGGCGGCGTCGCCCAGGTGGTCGCGCATAAATGCGCGCAGAACAACGATGTGCTGGGGGATCTGCATATCGCCAGCCGGACCAAGGCGAAATGCGATGCGATCATCGCCAGCGTCGAGGAAAAGGGCGCGATGAAGGTTGCGGGCGTCTTCACCGCCCATGCGGTCGACGCCACCGATGTCGAGGCGGTGGCCGCGCTGATCCGCGAGACCGGCGCGCAGATCGTGATCAATGTCGGCACCGCTTTCGTGAACATGCATGTGCTGGATGCCTGCATCGCGACGGGCGCGGCCTATATCGACACGGCGATTCACGAAGAGCCCGACAAGATCTGCGAAACCCCGCCCTGGTATGCCAATTACGAGTGGAAGAAACGCGATCTCTGCACCGAGAAGGGCGTGACCGCGATCCTTGGCGCCGGGTTCGATCCGGGCGTGGTCAACGCCTATGCCCGCTTTGCCGTCGACCAGATGGACGAGGTCAAGAGCATCGACATCGTCGACATCAACGCCGGCTCCCACGGCAAGTATTTCGCCACCAATTTCGACCCGGAGATCAATTTCCGCGAGTTCACCGGCGTGGTCTATTACTGGGAAGACCAGCAGTGGAAGGAGACGACCATGTTCGCCTCCGGCCATGAATGGGATCTGCCGGTGGTCGGCCCCTCCAAGGCCTATCAGTCCGGCCATGACGAGGTGCATTCGCTGGCGACCAACTATCCGCAGGCCGATGTGCGCTTCTGGATGGGCTTTGGCGATCACTATATCAACGTGTTCACCGTGCTGAAGAATATCGGCCTGCTCTCCGAACAGCCCGTCACCACCGCCGAGGGGCAGGAGGTGATCCCGCTCAAGGTGGTCAAGGCTTGCCTGCCCGACCCGGCCAGCCTCGCACCCGGCTACACCGGCAAGACCTGCATCGGCGATCTGGTGAAAGGCACCAAGGATGGCGAGGAGGTCGAGCTCTTCGTCTACAACGTGGCCGATCACAAGGACGCCTATGAAGAGGTCGGCAGCCAGGGCATCTCCTACACCGCGGGCGTGCCCCCGGTCGCGGCGGCGATGCTGGTGGCGAGCGGCGAGTGGGACGCGAAGACCATGAAGAATGTCGAGGAGCTGGACCCCAAGCCGTTCTTCACGCTGCTCGACCGCATCGGCCTGCCGACCCGCGTGCTCAAGGGCGGCCTCAAGGGCGAGGACATGGCCTGGACCGACTACACCGGCTGACCAAGGCGGGGCAGGGGGCATGCCCCCTGCCTGTCCGTCGCAGAGGTCTTCGCGCGGGCAATTTCCGAAAATCCGCGATCTCGTGCGCTGGATGTGCGCTATGACGCGGACTCGTCCGGTCAGGGTTCAGTCAGGCCGACGCAGTCCCGGCATTCGCCATACGGCGCACCATGGCGCCGGTGGTTCTAAAGGACGAATGCCAGTCGAAGGCCTCTTCCAGGACATGAGGGGTCTGGCCGCCCCGCCTGCAAGCGCGTTCGAAATAGTCGCTCAGCGTATCGCGCCAGCCCGGATGCGCGCAGGTATCGATGATGACGCGCGCGCGTTCGCGCGGCGCCAGGCCGCGAAGGTCGGCCAGACCCTGTTCGGTGACCAGCACGTCCACGTCATGTTCGGTGTGATCGACATGACTGACCATGGGAACGACAGAGGTCACGAGACCGCCCTTGGCCTGGGATTTCGTGACAAAGATGGACAGACCTGCATTGCGGGCGAAATCGCCCGACCCGCCGATGCCGTTCATCATATGGCTGCCCATGACATGGGTCGAATTCACGTTGCCGTAGATGTCGAGCTCCAGCGCCGTGTTGATCGCGACGATGCCCAGGCGGCGCACGATCTCGGGGTGGTTCGAGATTTCCTGCGGGCGCAGGACAAGACGGTCCTTGTAGTGATCGAGCCGCCCCATGACGTCGGCATGCCGGGCCGCGCTCAGCGTGATCGAGGAGGCTGATGCAAAGTCGAGCTTTCCGGAATCCATCAGGTCGAACGCCGAGTCCTGAAGCACTTCGGAATACATGGTCATGTTGGAGAAGGGCGCATCGGTCAAACCGGAGAGCACGGAATTGGCGATGCTGCCGATCCCCGCCTGGAGCGGCGGCAGCGACGGCGGCAACGCGCCGCGCCTGACCTCGCGCTCGAGGAAGGCTGTGATGTGATGCGATATGGCGCGCGTGTCGTCGTCGGCGTCTCCAAGGTTGGCATAGCTGTCCTGGCGGTCGGACAGGACGATCGCGGCGATCCGGTCACGGTCCACCCGGATCACGGGTGTGCCGATGCGGTCGTCCGGATTGCGCAGGAACAGCGGTTCGCGCGCGGGCCTGTCGGCCGGAATGAAGATGTCGTGCATGCCTTCCAGGGCCGCCGGTGCGCATGTATTGAGCTCGACGATCACCTGCCGCGCCTGGGTCGCGAAGCCGGCGGAATTGCCGACCGAGGTGGTCGGGACGATGCCCCCGTCCTCGGTGATCGCCGCGGCTTCGATCACCGCGATGTCGGGCTTGGGAAATTGCCCCGATCGCAGCTGTTCGACCGTCTCGGACAGGTGTTGATCAAGGTACATAACCGAGCCGTCGTTGATCTTGGCCCGCAGGCGCGCATCGGATTGGAACGGCAACCTGCGCTGAATCACGCCGCTGTCTGCCAGCAGCCCGTCCAGATCGTTGCCGAGGGACGCACCGGTGATCAAGGTTATGCCGACCGGATCGGTAGCAGCCCTGCGGGCAAGCGCCAGCGGCACCGCCTTTGCTTCGCCCGATCTGGTGAATCCTGACATGCCGACAACCATTCCGTCGCGGATCAGACCTGCCGCCACATCCGCCGAAACAATGCGGGTCAGTAGAGAATGGTCACGGATGCGAGGGTGCGACTCATCGGATTGGGGGCTGGTCATCGAACGTCTCCACATGGGTTTGCAGCCAGAGCGTCTGGCGTATAAATAATGCATTCTTTTATAAAGGGAGAGCCAAATTGCAATCGAAAATCGCTATTGATACGCCAATATCAGCGCTTCACTAACTTAAATGTCATTTATAGTGCATTATTTCTGCGAATAGACCTGATCGTGTCCCGGTTTGCGTGGACGCCGGCCAAACAAAATGGCGACCCTGCACGTTGGCGGGGTCGCCATTCTTGAACGTCGAGGCTGGCCCTGACGGGCCGCCCGGCAGGTTAGCTTGCAGCGCCGGCCTTGCGCGGCTTTGCCCAAAGCGCGACCTCGGGGTCGGACTGCACGGCCGCGCCCTGATTGATGATCTCCGCGATCCGGTCGTCCGAGAAGCCGAGTTCTTGCATGATCTGGGTCGAATGCTCGCCAAGCAGCGGCGGCGGTAGGGAGCCCGCCACATCGCCCAGCAACGGACCCAGGGGCAGCTCGGGCGTCTGAAATTCATACCCGGCAAAGTCGAACCCGGACACCTTCTCTCCGGCCTGCGCCTGGGGCGTGTCGAGCACACGATCCAGCGGCAGCACTTCCGTATAGCCGACACCGGCGGCGTCGAGCCTTTCAGTAAGCGCCTCGAACCCGAAACCCGCGACGGCCTGGCTGACGATCCGCTCGACATCGGGGCGACGCGCCCGCCGCTGGCGCAGAGTCGCAAGCTCGGGGTCGGGGGAGAGGCCCGCGGCGGTTTCGAACTTGCGCCAATGGTCATCGGTCAGCATGACCAGGTAGATCCAGCGCCCGTCCTGCGTTTCGTAGGCGCCATAGCCCGGAATCGAGAATTCGGCCGAAGGTTCCTGCTCGGGCCGACCCAGGAGCTGGGATTTCAGCTGGACGCCCAGCAGGTCCCGCGCCGCGATGTGCAGCCCGGTTTCATACAGGCCGATCTCGATGTTGCGGCGCTCTTCGGATCGGTCCGACTGCAACGCGGCGAGAATCGCCATCACCGCGTAACACCCCGCGAACTGGTCGTGATACGATGGCCCGAGTCGCGCCGGCCGGCCATCGGGGCGGTTGTAGTACATGACACCCGTCGCGGCTTCGGCGATCGGGTTCGAGGCGACCTGTTCCTCCAGCGGGCCTGCGCCGTATCCCTTGATATGACAGAAGATGATGTCGGGATTGATCGCGTTGCAGTCTTTGAACGTCACGCCCAGCTTGCGCGCGGCCGAGGGCGACAGGTTCTGAAGGACAATGTCCGCGCTGGCAATCAGTTTGCGGAACGCGTCTTTCCCGTCCTCCGATGTCATGTCGAGGCAGAGACTGCGTTTCCCCCTGTTGAACGCGAGATAGCTCCCGCTGGGCCCGCCCCGGACGAGTTTTCGGGTCGTTTCACCTGCCGGAGGCTCGATCTTGATCACGTCTGCGCCAAGCTGATTCAGCAGATGCGCGCCATAGGGCGCGGCGATCATGCTGCCCAGCTCGACCACGGTTTTGCCGGCGAGAACACCAGTTTTCATGCATTTTCTCCTTGCCGAACGGCGCTGAATCACGCCGATTTCGGGAACTGCAAATTTTTCCTTGCCATACAGAGAATGCATAATGCATTATCGAGGCGTCAAGAGCATTCTTGGTTCGGAGTGGGCTGGGGCTATGGAGGATCGGCCCCACTGGCTGCGCAAGATTGCTGGCCTGCGCCTGGGGGTGATTGAGTTGGGTCACGTCCTGGCCGCAGCCAGCAGGAGCTATTTGCACATACGTCTCAGGGAGGAGGCACAATGTACAATAAGAAATGGAAACAAGCGGCGCTCGCCGTTGTTGCAGCAACGGCGCTATCCACGGGGCCGGCACTTGCTGAATCCGGTGTCGACCTGGAAAACAAGGTTGTCACGATCGGGGCGTTTACACCCGTGACCGGGCCGGTGCCGTTCTACGCGGTCCTGACCCATGCGGCCGAAGCCTATTTCAAGATGATCAACGAATCCGGCGAAGTCGACGGTTGGACGTTCAGCTACGTTACCAAGGATGACGGGTACGATCCGGCGCGCAGCGTTGCGGTCGCCCGCAGTCTGGTTGAGGACGACAGCATCTTCGCCCTGTCCGCGCCGATCGGAACCGCGACCAACGTGGCGGTTTTGCCCTATGCCAAGGAAGCCGGCGTTCCCGTCATTGGGCCGGTCGGCGGATCCAGCCAGTTTTTCGAAGTCCCGGCCGTCTTTCCGCTGTTGCCGGACTACGGGTGGTCCGCCGCATCCGCGGCTGAATATGCCGCCAACGGCCTGGGTCACCAGAAGATCGCCCTGCTGTGGGAAAACGACGAGCTGGGCAAATCCGCCAGGCGCGGATTCGATCTCGTGATGGAGGATCTCGGCCTTGAGCCTGCGGAATCCATTCCCTTCGACGTCAAGACGACCAGCTTCAGCGCACATATCCGGCGCATCCAGAATTCCGGTGCGCAAACGGTGTTGCTGTACGGGTCGAACGCCAACCTTGCGGCGGCCCTCAAGGCGGCTGATCTACAGGGCGTCGATGTCGCCTGGTTCGCGCCCTTCTTCACCGCCGACCCGTCGACCCTGAAACTGGCAGGCGACCTGCTTGAAGGCGTCTACTTCTCGTCCTGGCTGCTGCCCGTCTCCAGTGACGAGCCGGAGGTGGAGGCATACCGCGAAGCCGTCGCCGAGTATTTTCCGAATGACCCGATCGGCGTTCTGGGCCTGAACGGCTGGAGCAACGCCGCCTTGTTCCACAAGGGTTTCCAGCTTCTTCTGGACAGCGGAGACGAGATTACGCGGGACAATCTCGTCAAGGCGATGAACACGATGACCGACGCGGCCGTCGGAGGTGCGCGCGGCGTGACCTTCAGCGCGGAGGATCACCGCGGGACCCGTCAGGAAGGCATTATCCAGTACAAGGATGGCGACTTCGTCCTCGTCCGCGGGTTCCAGCCTTATCCCGACGTCGCCTTCAACGCCGCCGAGGGCGGGTAACGAAGGCGATACGGCCCGCTGGCCCTCCCGTCAGCGGGCGAGTGTTTTTCAACTTAAACAATCGGGGATCTCTATGCCCACCATCCCAATCAGCGCGCCCGCACGTCTTCATGGCAAGATTGCGCTTGTCACCGGCGCAGCAGGGGGAATCGGCCGTGCCACGGCCCTTGCTCTCGCAGAGGCCGGCGCGACGGTTGTCGCCACCGACATCGCGGACCATGCCGAGTTCGAGTCCGACAAGATCATCTATCGCCGCTACGACGTCACCTCCCGGGACGAAACGCGGTCGATCATCGCCGAAACCAAAGCCGAGCATGGGGCGATCGACGCGCTGATCCTGTGTGCCGGAACGATCTCTCACAAGCATCTGGTCGACTCGACGGATGACGAATGGCGGTCGATCCTGGACGTGAACCTCATGGGGGTCGTCAACCCGGTGCGGGAGGTCTTTCCGGTGATGGCCGAGCAGGGCATGGGAAAGATCGTCGCCCTGGGCTCGATTGCCTCCAAAATCGGGGGCGTGGCTTCTGGCCCGTCCTACGTCGCGGCAAAATCCGCGGTACACGGGCTGATGAAATGGGTCGCAAAGAACGGCGCCGACAAAGGCATCTATGCCAGTGTCATCGCCCCCGGCCCCGTGGAAACCCCGATGTGGGAAACCGTGACGCAGAGGGCCGCGCCCTCACCCAATGGCAGCGTCCCTCTTGGCCGGTTCGGCCAGCCTGAAGATATCGCCCAGGCGATCCTCTTCCTCGCGTCGCCTGCCTCGAACTGGATTACCGGCACCGTTCTCGACGTGAACGGCGGCATGTTGATGGACTGAGGGGAGAACAATGGCCGACATTATCGGATTTATCGGACTGGGCGTCATGGGCGGGCCGATGTGCCGTAACATCGCGACCAAGCATCCGGGCCGTGTCCTCTGCTTTGACCTGTCCGACGCTGCACGCGCTGCTCTTGAAGACACCAAGGCTGAACAGGTGGACAGCGTCGAGGCGCTGGCGAAAGAGGCGGACATCATCTGCATGTCCCTACCGGGGGGGCCTCAGGTTCTGAAGGTGGCCGAGGCGATCGCAGAGTCCGCCCGGCCCGGGACGGTGGTCGTCGACTTGTCCACCACCACGGTGGCTGACGCCCGCAAGGCTGGCCAGCTGCTTGCAGAACACGAGATCGCATTTGCGGATGCTCCGGTCGCTCGCACACGGCAGGCCGCGCAGGAGGGCAAGCTGAGCATCATGGTTGGCGCGGCACCCGAGCTCTACAACCGCATCAGACCCGTGCTCGATTACATGGCATCGGACGTCACCCATGGCGGCGACATCGGCGCGGGGCAGGTGCTCAAGCTGGCGAACAACATGCTGGTTTTCGCCAACACCGTGGCCCTGGCCGAGATGATCGTTCTGGGCGAGCGGGCCGGGGTGAAGGCCGATACGCTGCTGGAAGCCGTCTCGAAAGGGTCGGGCGACAGTTTCGTGCTGCGCAACCACGGCATGAAGGCCATGGCGCCGCGCGAGTTTCCCGCGCACTCGTTCCCGGCCGAATACGTGCTCAAGGACATTTCCTACGTGTTCGATCTGGCTGACGATACCGGCACCCCCATTCCAGCGGCCAACCAGGCCCGCGCCTATTATGCAACCGCGGTCGAGCAGGGATTCGGAGACAAATACTTCCCCTCGGTCATTCAGCTGGTTGAGTCAGATGCGATGGAGAAACCCCAATGAGCTTCTGGGACTCGCTTCTTTACGACCTCTTTCCACTGATCTGGTCAGGCATGATCACCGGCTGTCTCTACGCGCTCGGTGCGCTCGGTCTGGTCATGATCTTCAAATGCTCGAAGGTCGTCAATTTCAGCCATGGCAACGTCGCCGGCCTCACCGCCTTCCTTGTCTATGGCCTGTCGTCCGGAATGCTGATGTCCCTCTCCTGGGGCGCGGCCGTTCTGGTCGCCTTGCTTGCGGCCGTCGCCATCGCGTTCCTGATCTATTCCATCATCTCTCCGCTGGTGTTCGAAAGCGACCTCACCTCGACCATTGCTACGCTTGGTTTCGGGCTGATCGCTCAGGGCGTGACACTGCTGACCTTCGGGGCGGATATCGTCGCGCTCGATCTGCCGATCCCGCGCTTTGCCTTTTCGGTCCTCGGGCTGCTGATCACGGGTTATGACCTGACCGTGCTGGCCGTGGCGGTGGTGACCATCGGCGCCTTGTTCATCATTATCGACTACACCAAGCTGGGCATTGCCTTCCGTGCGATATCGGAGAACCCGTTCGCCGCCGAGGTCTGCGGCCTGAACCTCCGCTCCGTGCATTATTTCGCATGGATCACGGCGGCCATTCTGGGCGTGGTAGGGGCGCTGCTGATCGTGCCGACGACGTTCCTGTCGGTGACGACCGTGGCGACCTTCATGCTCCAGGCCTTTGCGGCAGCGGTGATCGGGGGCTTCGCGTCCCTCCCCGGTGCGCTGGTCGGCGGCGTGCTGGTCGGCGTGCTGATGAACCTGTTCACCTTCTACGTGTCGCCCGAGTTCTCGTCGACATTCCTTCTGGCCGTCATCCTTGTGGCGCTGAACATCTTCCCCAATGGCATCCTGCAAAAGGTTGGAGGTTCCCGTGTCTGATCAGGCGACGCATATCATACCGGGCCAAAGTGCCGTGTCGCGCCTGTCCGAGCTGGCCACCTCCGGCCTGACAACAGCGGTCGTGGTCGCGGTTCTGATTTTCCTGCCCCTTCTGCTTGGCGGGTCATGGACCTTCACGCTCGGCCTCTGCTTTGCCAACTCGATCGGTGTTCTCGCGGTTTCGCTGCTGGTCCGCTACGGCGGCGAGGTCTCAATCGGCCACACGTTCTTTACGGCGCTCGGCGCCTATTCTGTCGGGGTGCTGGACACCCGGTACGGCATCTCGCTTTGGGCCTCGGTGCCGCTGGCGCTGCTGCTTGGCGTGGTGTTCGGTCTGCTCTTTGCCTGGCCGTCCCGCAATCTCCACGGTATTTACCTGGCGGTGACGACGCTGGCGCTGGCGCTGGCGGTGCCCGAGATGATCAACAATTTCGACGTGCTCACCGGCGGTTACGAGGGCCTGTATGTCGCGACCCCCTTCATTCCCGGGGTCGAGATGGGGCTACAGCGGTACTACGTGGCGCTTTTCATGCTCGTGATCGTCTGCCTGGCGGTTGCCCGCCTGCGCCTGTCGCGCCAGGGCATGGCGCTGCTGCTCGCCAAGGCGCATCCGGCCGCGGCCGATGCCTTCGGCACCCGCCGGGTCTGGGCGCGTGTCTCGATCATGGGGATCTCGGGCGGGATCGGGGCGATCTGCGGCGCGACGCTGGCGTTCTCCGGTTCGACCGTTTCGCCCGGAGGCTTCACCTTCTGGCAGGCGATCTTCCTGCTTGTGGGCTCTGTCGTCAGTTTCTACGGCCTGTCCCTGACCCGCGTGTTGATCGGGGGAGCGTTCGTTACCCTGGTTCCGCAACTGCTGTCCGCATCCGGAGCATGGATTCCCGTGCTCTATGGCTTGGCCCTGCTCGGGATGATCCTTTTGGGCCACTACATGCCGCGCATCCGCAATGCGATGAACCGTAAAGCGGAGGCCAATTGATGGACCAGACGACCAACGCCCTGCGCGGCGAAGGGATCGCGCTTTCCTTTGGTGGGATCAAAGTGCTCAGGGGGCTCGACGTGGAGTTCCGCGCCGGAGAGATCACCGGGCTGATCGGGCCCAACGGTGCCGGCAAGACCAGCCTCTTCAACTGCCTGACCGGGGCCTATTCGCCGCAAGAGGGGACCATCTCCTATGCTGGCGATCCGCTGAACGGCCTGCCGCCGGCGGCCCGCGCCAACAAGGGGATCGTCCGCAGCTTTCAGCATGTGGCGCTCTGCCCGGACCTCACCGTCCGCGAGAACGTGATGATGGGCATCGCCCGCAATGGCTCGGCGGGATGGCTCTCTGCCTTCCTGCCGCTTCCGGGCGGCACCCGCGAGCGCGAGGAGATGGCCCGTTCGGCGGACGAGGCCCTTGCCGATCTCGGATTGCCCGATGTCGGGGACAAGCTTCCCGGAGAGCTTCCCCCCGGCATGCAGCGCCTGGTCGAGATCGCCCGTGCCGTGGTTGGCAAGCCTTCGGTGCTGATGCTGGACGAGCCGGCGGCGGGTCTCAACAACTCGGAAACCCGCGACCTGACGAAAGTGCTGCGCAAACTTGCGTCGACTGACCTGGTGATGGTCGTGGTCGAACATGACATGGATCTCGTCATGTCGATCTGCGACCGGATCTACGTGCTCAATTTCGGTGAGTTCGTCGCTGTCGGATCGCCCGAAGAGGTGCGCAGCAACCCGGACGTGGTCCGCATCTACCTGGGGAGCGATGACGATGAATGACCTGCTGAGCGTTGAAAACCTGTCTGTTGCCTATGGCGCGGGAGCTCCGGCTGTGAGCCGCGTGTCCTTTTCCGTCGGTCACGGGGCCGTCGTCGCCTTGCTGGGGGCCAACGGGGCCGGGAAATCTTCGATCATGAAGGCCGTTTCGGGCCTGACGCCAGCGACAGGCAAAATCCTGTTCGATGGCGAGGATCTGGGCGGATCGCCGGCCCGGACCCGCGTCGCAAAGGGCGTCGTCTACGTCCCCGAGGGCCGCGAGATCGTCGGCGACCTTACCGTGCGAGAAAATCTCGTGCTGGGCGGATACCAGAAACCGGCCACCGAGCGGAAGAGGCGGATGGAGATGGTTCTCGACCTCTTTCCCGAGATTGCCGAGAAGGTCGACCGGCATGCGTGGCGCCTGTCGGGCGGCGAGCAGCAGATGCTGGCCATCGGCCGCGGTCTGGTCGCGGACCCCAAGTTGTTGTTGCTCGACGAGCCATCGCTGGGTCTCGCGCCTTTGCTGGTGCGCCGTGTCTTCGACAGGCTGGCCAAAATCCGGGAGGAAAGCGACTTGGCCATCGTGCTCGTGGAACAGAATCTGGCCGTCACGATGCGCCTGTGCGACGAGCTGCACTTCCTGCGCGGCGGACGGATCGTCGGATACCGCAGTGCCGAGGATCTCAGGGATGAGACCGCCCGCCAGGAGGCGATCAATGCCTATCTCGGCGCAGCCGCCGCCTGAGGGGATGCCATGAAGACCTGGGAAATCTACGCCATCCGGCACGCGACGAACGAAACGCGCACCCGTGGGGTCAACTTCATCTCGGACCCGGATCCCACGGCGCCCCTGACGCTCGATTTCTTCTGCTGGGTGCTCAGGAGCGGTCGGGAGGTGATCGTCGTGGATACCGGGATCGATCCCGCAAAGGGCGAACCGAACGGTCACAGGCAGGTCATGTCCCCGCCCGACGGCTGGGCGGCGCTTGGGATCGACCCTGCCGAGGTGTCGACCGTTCTGCTCACCCATGCCCATTACGATCACCTCGGCTATCTCGATGCGTTGCCGAACGCGCGATTTTACATGCAGGCCGAAGAAATGGCCTATGTCACGGGGCCCTGGATGCAGAAACCGACGTTCCGTCATGCCTACAAGGCGGACGAGATCGCGCGGTTGGTGCATCTTCTGCATGACGGACGCCTGCACCTGCATGGCCGGGACTTCGACGTGACCGACGGGATCAGCGCCCATTGGGTCGGGGGGCATTGCGCGGGGCAGGAGGTCCTGCGCATCCGGACGGAGCGCGGCTGGGTCGTGCTCGCCTCGGATGCATTGCATTACTACGAGGAGTTCGAGCGCGGTATTCCCTTTACCGTCGCGTTCAATATTTCCGACATGATGGCGGGCCACGACCGGATTCGGGAACTGGCCGATAGCGACGACCACGTGCTTCCCGCTCATGACCCGAGGCTTCTGGACAAATACGCCGCGATCAGCCCGGACATGGCCGGCCGCATCCTCCGACTTGACCATGCTCCGGAGACTGGGGCATGAGGGTATGCATTGTGCACTCGCGCGACACCATTCGGGGGCTAATTGGTGATGGAAAGCCAGGCGAAGCATCAGACCAAGGAAGAATACGTCGCGGATTTCCTTCGGGAAGGCATCATTTCGGGTCAGTTCCCGCGTGGCTCCAAGCTCAAGCAGGCGCAGATCGCCGAGATGATCGGCACGTCGATCACCCCCGTCAGGGAGGCGATCAAGCTGTTGGAGGCCGAGGGCTTTATCCTGGGCACGTCGCACCGCGGGGCGATCGTGGCGCCCTTCGACATCAACGCGACCGAAGAGATCACCGATTTGCGGGTCACGCTGGAATGCAAGCTGGGGCTCAAGGCGGTCAGCCGCCTGACCTCGCAGGACATCGAGGAGCTGCGCGCCCTTCAGGATCAGATCGAGGACGCCGCGGCGCGCGGCGACAAGGACGCGGTCCGCACGATCAACTACCGGTTTCACGAACTGATCTACATCGCGGCCGACTTGCCGCAGACCCTGCGGTTCGTCCGCGCGCTCTGGGCGCGCTACCCGTTCGACCTCATCAACCGTCTGGAAAACCGCATCGACCGTGCGTCGCAAGAGCACCGGGACATGCTGAGCGCCATCATTGCCCGCGACGAGGTCGCCTTTGTCCAGGCCCTGCGCTCGCATATCCGCTCGGCCTGGGACGAGTTCAAGGTCAGCTACTCCGAATAGCCCCCGCGCCCTTTCCGGCCCGGGGACGAACCCTAGCCTGAAAGGATTGCACAATGGCATCTGACTCTATCCTCCTTGTCATGGACATGCTGAACGACCTGGTTCATCCCGACGGGATGGGCGGCAAGAGCTATGTCCCGCTCATGCAGGATCGCGGCGTCTACGACGCGACCGAACTTGCGATCAGCAAGGCCCGTGCGGCCGGCGTGATGGTCGGTTACGTGCGTGTCGGCTTTTCCCCGAATTACGCGGAATGCCCGCCGGGATCGCCGGTTTTCTCGAAAGCGCGCGACAACGGGGTGTTCAAGCTTGGCGAATGGGGAACCGAGGTGCTGGACCGGTTTGCCCCCCAGCCCGGCGACCCGGATATCATCAAGCACAGGGTCAGCCCGTTCTACGCGACCAAGCTCGAACCTCTTCTGAGAGCGCAGGGCATCCGGCGGCTGGTTCTGTCCGGAGTGTCGACGAACGGCGTCGTTTCGGCGGCGGTCCGCGAAGGCCACGACCGCGACTACGAATGCGTGCTGCTTGAAGACTGCTGCGCCGGCGCGACCGCCGATGAGCATGACCACGCTCTGTCCGGGCTGCGCCGCTTTGCGCAGGTGACGAGCGCGGCGGACGTGACCTTCTAAACGAAACACCAAACGAATGCATCATAATTGCCCGGCGAGATCCGGATTGGGGGAGGTTCGTCCGAAATTCAGCGCAAATCAGGGCATAAGCCTGCAAAATACGCGCTTGACCGTCGCTAAAATAATGCATTATATGAAAAACAACCGCGCAAGATGCGCATGACACCACCGAACGCCAGACTGATAGGGAGACCCTGAAAGTGACCACCGCTGAAAAAACCAAGGAAGACGACGCCAAGGGCATGGGCGGCGCGCCCGCCGAGGGCAAAATCACCGATGAAGCGATTGCCGCCGCCGAAAAGATGGTCGGGCTGCAACTGCGCCCCGAAGGGCCGTACCTTCAGGATGCGACCGCCGACACGCTGCGCAACTGGTGCAACGGCATCGGCGACCTCAACCCGCTCTACCGTGATCCCGGCTACGGCGCGGCGTCGCGCTACGGCACGCAGCTCGGCCACCCGATGTTCCCGATGGCGCTTGGCTGGATCGGCCGGACCCGCTGGGGCCTGCCGGGCGTCCATGGCTTCTACGCCGGCAACGACTGGGAAATCTTCCGCCACATCCGCCCCGGCGACCGGATCAACGCCATTGAGCGCGTGATCGGGATCGACGTGAAGGAAAGCAAGTTCTCGGGCCGGCTGGTGCTGCAATACGTCGAGGCGACCTATTTCAACCAGCATGGCGACATGCTGTCCCGCGCCCTGGGCACCTGCACCCGCCATGAGCGCAAGGCGGCGCGCGATGCGGGCAAGTACAAGGACATCACCACCTACGACTATACCCAGGAGGAGTTCGAGGCGCTCGACGCCTGCATCATGGAGGAGCCGATGAAGATCCGCGGCTCCAAGGTGCGCTACTGGGAAGACGTCACCGAAGGCGAAACCCTCGACACCATCGTGCGCGGCCCGCTGTCGCTGATGGATACCATGGGCTTTCTCGTCGGCTCGGGCCGCGGCCATACCCATGGCGTGGTCTTCCAGAGCGCGATGAAGCACCCGGGCCACTTCTTCCGCAACCCCGAGGCCGGCGGCGGCATCGAATACACCGGCATCGGGCACCACCGCGAAAGCACGGCGAAGGAGGTCGGCGTGCCCGGCGTCTACGATTACGGCCCGCAACGGTCGTCGTGGATGGCGTCGCTCGTCACCAACTGGATGGGCGATGCGGCCTTCCTCAAGCGCGTCCGCACCGAGATGCGCCGCTTCAACACCATGGGTGACAGCACCTGGTGCAAGGGCAAGGTGTCGAAGAAGTACATCAAGGACGGCCACGCCCTGGTGGACATCGAGATCTGGGGCGAGAACCAGCGCGGCGAAGTCACCACGCCGGGCATCGCCACCGTCGCCCTCCAGTCGCGCGACCCCGAGCTTCGGGTGTTCCTCGATTGCGGCAACCTCGAACTGGACCTTCCGGTCGTTCGCTGAAGAAAGGGGGTCGGCCATGATTGACAAGCCTCTATCGGGCCTTCGCGTCGTGGAACGTGCCACTGGCGTGGCCGCGGCGCAGGCCGGGCGCCTGATGTGTCAGATGGGTGCCGAGGTCGTCATGGCCGAGCCTTCCGGAGGCAGCCCGCTCAGGGAGGCGCCTCCGCGCCTCCCCGGGGGGCAGAGCGCGCTGTTCACTTACCTGTCCCTCGGCAAGCGCAGCGTCGTTTGCGATCCGGGGGAACCGGATTTCCAGAAGGATCTGCACAAGCTCTTGGCGGAGGCCGACATCTTCATCGACGACACACCGGTTGCGGATCGCACCGAGTTGGCGCTCGATGAAGCGACCATCGCAAGGGAGCACCCCCATATCGTGCACCTGTCCGTCCTGCCATTCGGCGCTTTCGGGCCCAAGGCGGGCTGGAAGGGGGACGAGATCAACCTGATCCACGCCGGAGGGGAGGGGTTCCTGTTGCCGAACGGGCTGACGGCCGACCTCTTCCCGGATCGTCCGCCGTTGAAGATCGCTGGGCATTTCGCCGAGATGCAGGGCGGCACGACGGCGGCGATGGCGGCGCTGGCCGCGCTCTGGGCCGGGCAGGGCCAGTTCGTCGATGCCTCCGTCCAGGACGCCAACGTCGCCGTCGGCGCCTTCGCGATCCAGCGCTTTGGCGACGGATCGGTGGAACACCGCCTGACCCGGTCGTTCAAGTTCGGCGGCGTGATCGAATGCGCGGATGGCTACGTCGAACTTCTGACACTGGAAACCCGCCAGTGGCTCGGGCTGATCGAGCTGCTCGGCGCCGACGACTGGGCGCAGGATCCGGAACTTGCCGACGAGGTCGGGCGCAGCGCGCGCGGGGCCGAGATCAACCGACGCATCCGCGACTGGGCGCGCCACCGCAAGGTCGAGGATCTGGTCGCACAGGCCCAGACACTCGGCGTCCCGATGGCGCGCTACAACGCGCCGGAACAGGTTCTGACCGGGCTTCAGGAAACCGCGCGGGGCATCTTCGCGACGATCGACACCCCCGATGGGCCGGTGCAGGTACAATCGCTGCCGTTCCGCTTCGGGCCGGACGCGCTGCCGGTCCGCGACACGCTTCCCGGCCTCGGCGCGGACCAGTCGATGCTGACTTGCCACCCCGGTCGGAGGGCCACCGCATGAAACCGCTCACCGGTCTTCGCATCGCCGATTTCACCGTCCACGCGGCGGGGCCCTTCTGCACCCATATGCTCAGCCAGATGGGGGCCGAGGTCATCAAGGTCGAAACCGCGCTGCGGCCCGACATCTTCCGTAAGCCGCATGCCGTCTACGGACGCCAAGGGCCGGCGACCTTCGATCAGGTGTCCTCGAACAAGCTTTCGGTGCGGCTGAACCTGAAACATCCCGAGGGGGTCGCTCTGGCGAAGAAGTTGGTCGGCGTCGCCGATGTCGCCGCCGAAAGTTTCCGCGCGGGTGTGATGGCACGTCTCGGGCTCGGCTACGACATCCTGCGGGACGTGAAGCGCGATATCGTGATGGTCTCCGTATCGTCATCGGGTCAGACCGGCCCGGAAAGCCATTTCGCCGGCTACGCCCCGCTCTTTGGCGCCTGGGGCGGGCTGGGCTATCTCTCGGGTCATGCCGACGGACCGCCGGTCGAGATGCGGCACGTCATGGACCACTCGGTCGGAATGCACGCGGCGCTTGCCACGCTGGCCGCCCTGAACCGCCGCCGCCGCACAGGCGAGGGGTGCCATGTGGATATCGCCGCCCGCGAAGTCGCCTCGTCCCTTGTGGGCGACTTCCTGACCGCGGCCTCCGCGGGGGTGTCCGTCGGACGCATGGGCAATGACGACATGGTGCGCGCGCCCCACGGGCTTTTCCCGACCGCCGACGCGGATCGCTGGCTGTCGATCTCCGTGTCCAGCGACGCCGAATGGAAGGTGCTGGCAGGCATCATCGGGCAGCCGCAGTTGGCCGATGATCCCCGCTTTGCCACGCAGGCCGAGCGGCACGCGAACCGCCGCGCGCTCGACGCGCCGATCGGCGCATGGTCCGCCGGCCAGGGGGGCGAAGCCGCCGCGGAACGGCTCCAGGCGGAGGGGATTGCCGCGCACCTGTCCTGGGCCGCCTCGGACATCGTGGCGGATCCACATATGCGGGCACGGGGCGCGATCCTCGACATTGCCGAAACCGATGGCACAATTCGCGCCGCAATCGGCCACCCCGCGCGGTTCGCCGGGGATGACGCCCCGGGCATCACGCGCGGCACGCCCGCGCTCGGTGGCGACGAGGACTACGTTTACGGGGAACTCCTTGGCCTTAGCCGGGCGCGGATCGGCGCTCTGGTCGAGGACGAGGCCATCTACTGAAGGGCCAAAGATGACATCCACACCTGATTACTCCGATGCGGTCGGCCGGACCGAACGCCATGTTCAGACGATCTCGGCCGACCGCGCCGCGGGCCTGGCTGCGACGCTGGACATGGATCACGCGCCAGCCGATGGCGACCCGCTGCCGCCGGGATGGCATTGGCTCTATTTCAATCCGTTCGTGCAGCGACGGAACATCGGGCCGGACGGACATCCCAAGCGCGGCGGTTTCCTGCCCGCCGTCACCTTGCCCCGTCGCATGTGGGCCGGCGGTCGCCTCACGTACCACGCGCCGCTCACGATCGGCCGCGAGGCCGAGAAGGTCAGCGAGATCATCGGCGTGAAGGCAAAGTCCGGCCGCGCGGGCCAGCTGGTCTTCGTTACGGTGAAACATAGCCTGTCACAGGACGGAACGCTCTGCGTCGAGGAAGAACAGGATATCGTCTACCGCGAGGCGCCCGCGCCCGGCGCGCCCAAGCCCGTGCCGGCCCCGGCCCCCGAGGGCGCCACCCGCTCGGAAGAGATCACGCCCGATCCCGTGTTCTTGTTCCGCTATTCCGCGCTGACGTCGAATGGCCACCGCATCCATTACGACCGGACCTATGCCCGCGAAGAAGAGGATTACCGCGATCTTGTCGTGCATGGCCCGCTCACGGCGACTCTGCTCCAGGGCTTTGCCACGGCGGCCGGCGCGGGGCGGCTGACCCGCTTTGAGTTCCGTGGCATGGCGCCGCTCTTTGGCGACCGCCCGTTCACGCTCGAGGCCGGGGAAGAGGCCGATGGCGTCATGCCGATCTGGGCAAAGGGCCCCGACGGGGAGCTCGCCATGCAGGCCAGCGCCGTGATCGCGCCCGCGTCATGAAGACCCCGCGCAGCTACCTCTTCGTTCCCGGCCGCATGCCCGACAGGTTTGCCAAGGCGGCGGGGTCGGGGGCCGATGCCATTATCCTCGACCTGGAGGACGCGGTCGGCCCCGAAGCGAAGCCCGAAGCGCGGGATCATGTCGCCGACTGGTTTGGCAACGGCGGGGCGGGCCTCGTGCGGATCAACGGCGCGGATACGCCCTGGTTCGACGACGACTTGGCGGCGCTGGCCTCTTGCGATGTCTCGGCGGTCATGGTGCCGAAAGCCACCCCCGAAAGCCTGTCGGCGGTGGCCGACAAGCTGCCGGGGCGCGCGCTGGTCGCGCTGATCGAAACCGCCGAAGGTCTCGCCGCGCTGCGCCGCTCCGTCACTTGCCCCGGGGTGACCCGGCTTGCTTTCGGCAACCTGGATTTCGGCGCCGATACTCGGATACCCGGCACCGGCCCCGTGCTCGATCCCGCCCGGTTCGAAATCGTCCTTGCCTCGCGCCTTGGCGGCCTGGTTTCGCCGGTGGATGGCGTGACACCCGAGCTGAAGGACGGGGGTATCCTTGCGGATGAAGTGGCAAGGTCACGCATGCTCGGCTTTGGTGCAAAGCTTTGCATTCACCCCGCGCAGGTCGGCTTCACGAACGATGGGTTCACCCCGTCCGAGGCCGAAGTCGACTGGGCAAGCCGCGTGTTGTCGGCCTTGTCGGCCGCCTCGGGGTCTGTGGTACAGGTCGATGGCAAGATGGTCGACCGACCGGTGATCGAACGCGCAAGACAGGTTCTGGCCGACGTCGGGCAGGCCCCGCAGTAAGACGGCCCAGCCGGCTCCGGCCGGCGTCTTGCAGGAACGGGAGGAGATCGGCCAGCCGGAATCTTTTCTGGTCGAGCCCGGAAATCCGGGCAACAAAGGCAACCAACGTCTTAGGGAGGAGACATAATGAAACACGCAATTGCCGGCACCATACTGTCCGCCGGGCTGATCGCCGCAGGCGGCGCGCATGCCGAAGACATCCTCTTCGGATCGACCTCGGCCTCGTCCAGTCATTACGGCTATATCGTTGCCGTCGGAAAGCTGATCAACGAAAGCGATGCGGGCATCAATGCCACGGTTGTCGAAACCGGCGCCGCGATGGACAATATCCGCCGGATGGAGCGGGGCCAGATGGACCTTGGCATCATCACGACGAATGTGGTGCAGCATGCCGTCTCCGGGACACATGAATTCGAAGGCAAGCCGCAGGATCTCCAGATGCTCTGGGTCTATGCGCCGTCGCCGCAGAACGTCATCATGCGCGCGGATTCGGGCGTCGAGAGCCTTGAGGATCTGAGCGGCGTGCGCCTCAACCCCGGGATCAAGGGATCGGCGACGGAAACCACGACCGAAGCCGTCTTCGACGTGCTCGGGATCAAGCCGGAGTATGTGCGCGGGTCCACCACCGACATCATCGACTCGATCAAGGACAACCGTCTGCCCGGCTATGTAAAGTCCGGCTCGCCGACCGCCCTCGACAGCTCGACCATGGATCTGAGCACGGCGACGGACATCAAGATCCTCGGGCTGACGCCCGAGCAGGCCGAGAAGATCCAGGCAAACATGCCGGATATCTCGATCATGGACGTGGCCGCCGGCGTGGCAGAGGGGATCCCGGCCTACACGATCTGGAGCTTCGGTGTCGGTATCGCCGCGCCCAGCACGATGTCCGAGGAAACGGCCTATCAGATCGTGAAGGCCGTGATGACCGACGAGTCCGTGCAGGGCAATGCCATGGCCAGCGTCAAGGGGGCGGACCTGGCCCAGATGACGCTCGACTATTCCACCGTTCCGCTGCATCCGGGCGCCGTCCGCTGGTTCGAGGAAAACGGCCACACCGTTCCCGACAAGCTGAAACCGGCCAACTGATACGGCGGACAGGATGCGATTTCCGGACCCAGCGAAGACCCTGGCGCTGATCGTCGGTGCCTTCGTATTCTATACTGCGGCCACCGGTCCGTTCGAAAGCCTGATCCAGCGCGGGATATTTCTCGCGCTGGTGATCTGCCTGGGCTTCGCGCTCTACCCGCTTGGGAAAGGCAAGCCCTGGCGCCCGGTCGGGTTGGCAGTGGACCTGGCGTTGATGGCGGTCAGCGTGGCAGCCTGCGGCTACATCATCCTGAACTACGACAGGATCATGACCGAGCTGCCCTGGGCGACGCCGCTCGACATGGTGCTGGCTGCGGGCCTTGTCCTTGCCGTACTGGAACTTGCGCGCCGCACGGTCGGACTGATCTTTCCGATCCTGGTCCTGGTCGGGCTGGCCTATGCCCGGTTCGGTGCCTACATGCCCGGCCCGATGCGGCATCGGGGGTTCGACAGCTACTACATCACCGAAACCGTGTTTCTGGGCGATCTCGGAATCTGGGGCATGCTCACCGGCGTTGCCGCGACGGTGATCGCGGCCTTCGTCCTGTTCGGCGCCTTGCTGTTGCACACGGGCGGAGGTCAGGCCTTCATCGACCTGGCGATGCGTCTCGGCGGGCGGCAGGTCGGCGGCGCGGCCAAGATCGCAACCATCGCCAGCGGTCTCTTCGGCATGATCTCCGGCTCTTCCGTTGCCAACGTGGCGACGACCGGCAACTTCACCATCCCGATGATGATCCGCCTCGGCTATCCCCGCCCTTTCGCTGCGGCGGTCGAGGCGGTCGCCTCCACCGGTGGTCAGATTGCGCCGCCCATCATGGGCGCGGCCGCCTTTGTCATGGCCGAGATCGTCGGCATGCCCTACACCGACATCATCCGCGCCGCGCTGTTGCCCGCCGTCTTCTTCTACCTTGCCGTTTTCGTGACGGTGCATTTCGTATCCGAGAAACGCGGCCTGGCGCTTGTCCCGTCCGAGGAATTGCCGGTCTGGGCCAATATCCTCGCGCCACGCCGCATCGGGCCGGTGGTCGCGGCGCTGATCGGGCTGGGCATCGGCTTTTGGCTGGGACGTTCGGTGGCGACCTCGGCGTTCTACGGGATCATGGGCCTGCTGGCCGCGTTCATCGTTACGCAGGCCGGGCGGAAGCCGCTGCGCGACATGGCCCGCATGGTTCTGGCCGGCGTTGAGGATGCCGGGCGCGGCCTCGTGATCATCGGGGTCCTGCTGGCGGGTGCGCAGGTGTTGGTGTCGATGGTCAACCTGACAGGCGCAGGCGTCGCGCTGTCGTCGGCCATCGTGTCGCTGGGCGGCGATTCCATCGTCATGATCGCCCTCATGGTCGCGCTGGTCTGCCTGATCATGGGCATGGGCCTGCCGACGACCGCCGCCTATGTCCTGGTCGCTGCCGTTCTGGCACCGGCGCTGACCGAAGTCGGCGTGCCGATTCTGACGGCACATCTGTTCGTGTTCTACTTCGCCACGATCTCGGTCATCACGCCGCCGGTCTGTGTTGCGGTCTTTGTCGGGGCCGGGATTGCGCAGACAAACTGGGTGCCCGCCGCGTTCGAGGCCGTCCGGCTTGCCGCCATCACCTATCTGCTCCCCTTCCTGCTGCTGTTGTTTCCCGGCATGGTGTTGGAGGGGGGCGCTCTTTCGATTGTCGATGCGGCGCTGGCCGGGCTTATTCTGGTTTTCGCGATACCCGCGCTGCTGACCCGCATCCGGATCACCCACAACCGGCTTCTTGACCGAGTGGTGCTGGCGACGGTGATCCTTCTTGCCATTTGGCCGCATCCCGCCACGCCCGTGCTTGCGGCGGCGATACTGCTGACGGTCTGGAGCGGGGTAAAATACACGCAAAGGGTGTCGCGATGAAAATCCTTCGCATCGGCACCGGAGCGGGCTTTTCCGGCGACCGGATCGGGCCGGCGGTCGATTTGGCCCGATCCGGAAAGCTGGACTATTTGGTCTTTGAATGCCTGGCGGAACGCACCATCGCGCTGGCGCAGCTTGACCGGCTCGGCGATCCCGCCGCCGGATATGACAGGCGGTTGGAGCAGCGGATGCGGGCTGTGCTGCCGGACTGTCACCGTGCCGGGACGCGCATCATCACAAACATGGGCGCCGCCAATCCGCTGGAAGCGGCGCGGCGCACCGCAGAGATCGCCGCCGAACTGGGCCTGACGCTCAGGGTTGCGGCTGTGCTGGGTGACGACGTGCTGGACCGGATCGGGCCTTGTGTCCTTGAGGAAACCGGGCGTCCGGCCAGCGACCTTGGTGATCGTCTGGTGTCGGCCAATGCCTATCTTGGCGCCGAAGGGATTGTCGAGGCTTTGGCGCGCGACGCAGATATCGTCATCTGTGGCCGTGTGGCCGACCCGTCGCTCTTTGTCGCCCCCATGATCCACGCATTCGGGTGGCCTTCCATCGACGACCATCGGCTGATCGGCCAGGCCACCGTTATCGGGCATCTGATGGAATGCGGGGCGCAGGTGACGGGCGGTTACTTTGCCGACCCCGGGGTCAAGGACGTGCCTGACCTTGCCACTGTCGGTTTCCCGATTGCCGAGGTGTCGCAGGACGGCACTGCGGTCATAACCAAGCTGCCGGGAACTGGCGGGCTGGTGTCACGGGCGACATGTATCGAACAATTGCTCTACGAACTGCACGATCCGGCGCGGTATTTCCAGCCTGACGTTGTCGCGGATTTTTCCGGTGTGGATTTTTCCGAAATCGGCCCGAACCGGGTTGCCGTCAGCGGCGGGGCAGGGGCTCCGGCAACGGGACGTCTTAAAGTGTCGGTTGGGGCGCGGGATGGCTGGATCGGACAGGGAGAGATATCTTATGCGGGGCCCGGTGCCGTGGCCCGTGCGCGGCTGGCAGGAGAGATCACGACCGAAAGGCTCGCTCCTTTTGCCAATCTGATTGAGGATATGCGGGTCGATATCATCGGCCTGAACGCGATATTGCCTGCGGACCCCTCTGCGCCTGAGCCGCGCGAGGTCCGCCTGCGCGTCGCCGCGCGCTGCACCGAAATCGAGGCCGCGCGCGCCGTTTCGGACGAAGTGGAAGGGCTCTATCTCAACGGCCCCGCGGGGGGCGGCGGCGTCGCCACGATGGTGCGTGAGGTCATCGGGATCCGGTCGACATATCTGCCCAAGGCGGACGTCGAAACCCATGTTCACATGTTCGGAGAGCCAGCATGAAGCTCCACGAAATCGCCCATGGCCGGGCCGGAGACAAGGGGACGACCTCGAACATCTCGATCATCGCCTATCGGCCCGACGACTGGCCGCGGATCGAGGCCGAGGTGACCGCCGAGCGGATCGCCGCGATTTTCGGACCGGATGTGCAGGTCGCCCGCTATGTGCTGCCGCAGCTCTTCGCCCTGAACTTCGTTGTCAAGAACGCGCTGAAAGGTGGGGTGACGCGCTCGGTTGCACTGGATGCGCACGGCAAGGGTCTCGTCTACGCGGTGCTCGACATGCGCCTATAGGATGGCCTGGCAGACGGCGCGCGCCCGATGGACCAGATAGGAGACTGAAAATGAACGATAAGGTCCCGACTGCAAATCCTCTTATTCGCGTTGTGGCGCGCCCTGCGGATGCCAGTTTGCGGGGAGATATTTTTGGTGGTTGGGTTATTTCACATATGGACATTGCAGGAGGCATCGTTGCCGCCGAAATCGCAGGCGACAAGCTCGCGACCGTCGCGATTGATGCGATGCGGTTCCTGAGGCCCGTGAGGGTTGGTGATATCTTGTCGATCTATGGTAACATCGAACGGACCGGACGCACGTCTATCGCGGTTCACCTCGAGGCTTGGGTGAGGCGCGGCCGAATTGGGGAGGACGAGAAGGTCACGGAGGGTAAATTCACTTTTGTTGCTCTTGATGATGCTGGCCGACCGAAGCTGGTAGCGATACCCAAGGAATAATTGTTTCTCCAGACGCTTTACTCCCTGGGCTTGAGACAAATCAGACTGACCCGCTCCGCGTTTGCCGGAGGCTTGGGTGTCATTCGTTACGCGGCGATGTCTTCGGTTTCCAGAGCCGCTTAGACGTTGGCCTCTGCCTCGGCGGGCGGGATGGTCCCAATGGGCTCGCGAAGGCGGCGGTTGTTGAACCAGTCGACCCATCCCAAGTCCTCCATGCAAACTTCTGTTTTGATACAGAATTTGCACTTCGTTTGTGAATCCACCGATGGCGATCAGAAATACCGATAATGAACATTATGTAAAATAAATGCTGAGCGCCTTACCGGTCACGCGCTCCGCGCCTCAGAAACATCCGCCAGGCCGCCAGCCCCCGCGTGATATCGCTCAAACGGCAGAATTCGTCTGCGCCGTGCATATTCTCGTCCGGCAGACCGAAACCGAAGATCACCGTCTTGACGCCGAGCTGGCGGTCGATCTCCCCTAGGATCGGGATCGAGCCGCCGGAGTAAGACAGGCGCGGCGTCTGGCCGTCGACCGCCTCCAGCGCCCGCGCGGCAAGATGCTGGCCCGGGTGATCGGCGGCGATGCGATAGGCGCGCGCGCTGCCGGGCAGCGGCGTCACCGAAAGCCGCAGTCCCGGCGGCGTGGCGCGCTCCAGCGCGTCGCTTACGAGCCCGCAGATGCGATCGGGTTCCTGTCCCGGCACGAGTCGGCAGGAGAGCCGTGCGGAGGCCTCACGCGGCACGATGCTGCGAAAGCCGCCGGCGAAATCGCCAGCATCGAGCGCATTGACCTCGAGCGCCGGCATCAGCCCCGCCTGCACCGGGATGTCCTCATCCGCGACCGGCAGCGGCGCGTCAGGGTCCAGCCCGGCCGTGCGGCGCCAGGCCCCGGCATCGAAACCGGCGCGGGCGGTGGCGATCTCTTCCGCGCCGGGCGGCGTCACCCCGTCGAGAAAGCCCGGCAGCGCCACCTCGCCCGCCGCATCCCAGAGCCCGGCGATCATCTGCGTCAGCGCGGCGGCGGGGTTGGGGGCGACACCTCCGAAAGTGCCGGAATGCAGATCCCGCGCCGCGCCTTGCAGCGTAACCTCCAGACCGCAGAAGCCGCGCAGGCCCAGCCGCAGGTCGCCCTGTTGCGGCCCCGCCTGCCAGCCATCGGAGGAGAGGCAGAGATCGCAGGCAAGCAGCGCGCGATGCCGGGCCAGCGTTTCGGCGATATGGGGCGAGAAGATCTCCTCCTCACCTTCCAGGAACAGCTTGACGTTCCAGCCGATCTCACCTGTGCCCAGGCTTTCCAGCGCGGCAACCGGCAGCAGCAGGTTCATCTTCTGATCGGTGGCGCCGCGCGCATAGAGCCGCCCGTCGCGCAGCTCGGGCATGAAGGGATCGGAGGACCAGCCATCGGCGCGGCTGGCGGGTTGTACGTCGTAGTGGCCGTAGATCAGCAGCGTCGGACGCTCCGGGTGCTGCGCGCCCTCGGCATAGACATAGGGCGGCGCTCCGCGCGGCCCGTCAATGAGCCGCGCCGAGAGGCCCGCCCGCGCCAGCCGGGCGCGCAGCCATTCTGCCGCGCTTTGCATCGCGCCGTCGCCGCGCGCCTGCCACGCCGCCACGGAGGGGATCGAGAGCAGCGCGCAAAGATCGTCGAGAAACCCCTCCGGCAGATCGCCGGGCGAGGCGCTCATGTCGCGGGCACGGCCACATCGGCGCCGAGCTGCTTCAGCAGCACGAGCGTATCGCGCACCACCCAGCTTTCCTGAATCTGGCCGTCGCGCACCTCGTAGATGCCGATGCCGGGCACGCTGACCTTTGCGCCCGTCGCGGGAATGCCCATGAACGGGCCGGTATGGGTGCCGGTCATCGTATAATAGGCGGTGACCTTGTTGCCCTCGGTCACCAGCATCTCCAGCGCGAAGGTGCCGTCGGCAAAGGCGCTGCGGGTGTTCCGGTAATTGGTCAGGATGCCCTCGGGGCCCTTCAGCGTGCCGCGCGCGCCGGCGTGGTTCACATAGCCCTCGGCGAAGAGCTCATGCACCGCGTCGGTATCGTGCCGGTGCCAGACCCGGTCATAATATTCGCGGATCACGGCTACGGGATCGGTTCGGTCGGTCATGGGGTTTCCTTCTTTACGTTATTGGGCCAGCACGCGCGGCAGGGCGGTCATCCGCCGGCCGCCCTGCGGGGTGACCACGACGGTGTCGCTGAAGGCCATGCCGCCGGCCCAGGCATACATGTGGAACACGGTGTTTTCCTCCAGCGTCCAGCGGCTCTCGGCCTGGAAGACGCGGGTGAAATCCGAGGTGCGCGGGATAAAGACCAGCCCCAGCGTATAGCCGGTGACATTGCTGTAACTGTCGCGCAGCCCGGCGGAGAGGATGCCCTCGCGCAGGATGCGGTCGACCTCCGAAGCCTTGGCGCCGGGGGTCATCGCGGCATATTGCGCGTCCTGGATCGACACCATGGTTTCGGCGATGCGCAGCTGTTCCTCGTCCGGCGCGCCGATGGATTTGGGCCGCATGATGCGCGAGGTGTAGCCGCGGAAATGCGGCACCATCTCCACATGCAGCAGATCGCCCGGCGCCAGCACACGCTGCCCGAGCGCGCCATGCAGCGCGGCGGAGCGCGGACCCGAGGCCATGAGCACGAGCCGCGTGTTGTCGGCGCCATTGCGCAGCGCCTCCGCCGTGATGGCGGCGGTCACCTCGCGCTCGTTCACGCCTGCCTGCGCTGCGGCGAAACCCGCCAGCGTGGCGCGGTCACAGATCCGGGCCGCCTGTTCGAGATGGGCGAGCTCGGCGGGGGATTTCACTTGCCGCATTTCCCACATCTCGCCCGAGAAGGTCTGGAACCTGGCGTCGGGCAGCGCCGCGCGGAAGGCATCGGCACGGTCGAGCGTCATGAAATGGCTGTCACCCTCCAGCCCGATGCGGCCCGCGGCCAGCCCCAGCGCCGTGATCTCGGCGGAGGCGACGGCAATCGGATCCTCGGCATCGCCGAAGGCGGTGCAGCGGTCGAGCCAGCTCGTTTCGTGAAAGACCTGCGCATCGAGCGCGCGGATCACCATGACCGGCGTGCCCGAAAGCGGCACCAGCAGGCATTGATACATCGCCGCCGTGGGCAGGTGGCCGCCGAAATAGACCATATGTTCGAACTGGTCGATCACCAGCAGGTCGAGCCCGGCGCGCGCCATCCGGGCGCGCAGCGCGGCGAGGCGCGCGGCGTATTCGTCGCGAGTGAAGGGCGGCGGCAGATCGTCCTGGATGAAATCCTCAGCCATGGATGACAAGCTCCTTCGGGCTCTGCGTCAGCCGCTGTGGCCCGGCCTCGGTGAGCGCGACGATATCCTCGACACGCATGCCCCAGCGGCCCGGCAGATAGATGCCCGGCTCGTCCGACATCACCATGCCGGGGGCGAGCAGCAGGTCGTTTCCGGCGACGAGATAGGGCTCTTCATGCACGTCGAGCCCGATGCCGTGTCCGACCCGGTGGGTGAAGTTCTCGCCGAAACCCGCATCGCTCAGGATCTCGCGCGCCACGCGGTCGGGTTCCGAGGCGGGCCGGCCGGCGCGGATCGCCTGAAAGGCCGCCTCCTGCGCGGTGAGCAGCAGATCGTAGGCGGCGCGATACTCCGCTCCCGGCTCGCCGGCACAGACCACGCGGGCGATATCGCCATTCCAGCCCCCGAACAGCCCGGCGATGTCAAAGACCACCGGATCGCCCTGCCGGATCACATAGTCCGAGCCGTGATGCAGAGACGAGGCGCCATTGGCCCCTGCCCCGACATCGACCCAGGCGATGGTGGAAAAGCCCTCGGCCACCATCAGCTCGCGGATGACGCCGCGCAGCTCCAGCTCGGTCTTGCCGGTAAAGACCGGGACGGCGGCGAGGAACCCGGCCCAGACCCGGTCAATCGCGTCGGCGGCGGCCTGCAACCCGGCGATATCCGCCTCGGTCTTGATCGCGCGCAACCGCTCCAGCGCCCTGGCCGGGCGCAGCTTTACCTGCGGCGCCTGGTCGGCAAGGCGCAGAAGGAAGCCCGACCAGAATTCGGCATTCACCCCGAGCACCGACACGCCCAGCTCCGTCAGCCGTGCGGCGAGCAGCGCCACCGGGTCTTCTGCCTCGTCCCAGACCATCAGGTCGACGGGGTGGGTGGCGTAGAGCGGCGCTTGCAGGCGCGGTACGATCAGCTCGGCGCCATCTTGTGTCACCAGCAGCGCGACGAGGCGCTCGGTCAGGTTCGCGTCGCGCCCCATCAGATGCCGGAAAGAGGCAGAGGGGCCGATCAGAACCGCCTCCGTCCCGTCCTCGGCCATCATGCCGCGCAGGCGCGCCATCGCGGCTTTTTCAGTCTCGAATGACATGGTGTCCCTCATGTTTCTGCATGCAGGTTTAGGAAAGATTCGCTGAAACCGGCAATCCTGCATGCAGAAACTCACTGGAAAAATCGTGAGTCAGATGAATATTTACGCAAAATACATCTTATAATCGGTCATTACATGAGCATTTTCGCAATTCTTGCCGCTCCCGACAATTTTCGCTTCCCAAGCAAAACAGGCATACTGCATGCAGAAATTCAACAGGCCGCTGCGGCGACCCGCGAAGGACGAAGGAGAACGAGATGTGGACCAATCTAACCGACGAGCAGCAGGAGTGGCTCGACATTGCGAACGGCGTGGCGGCAAAGCTGAAGACCGCCGACCGCAGCTTTGACAAGGAAGCGCGCTTCACCGAGGAGAACTTTGAGCTGATCCGCGAAGCCGGGCTGCTGAAGCTGGCGGTTCCCAAGGAATATGGCGGGCTCGCCCCGGCGGCGGGCAACGCGCATCTGGGCTGCTATATCGTCAGCGAGGCTATCGCGCGCGCCTGCTCCACCACCGGCTGGAACCTGATCATCCACTATCACCAGTGCGGCGCCGTCGCCCGGCTTGGCAACGAGGAGCAGAAGGCGCGCATCCTCGGCGACGTGGCAAAGAACGGCGTGCTGATGGGCTCGCTTGGCTCCGAGGTGAATCACCAGGAGACGGTGCACGGCAAGGACACCAAGACCAAGCTCTTCTTCAATGCCGGCATGGAGCCGGTCGAGGGCGGGTTCCGCGCCAATGCCTCCAAGCATTTCTGCTCCAACGGGCCGGTGGCGAAATACCTGCTCTACTGGTCGATCGCGCCGGGCTCGGAGACCAGCCGAGAGGGGCTGACCCTGTCCATCGTCGAGGCGCCGACCGAGGGGCTGAGCTTTAGCGAAAACGGCTGGGACAAGATCACCGGCCTGCGCGGCACGGTGAGCTGGTCGGCGACGCTGAAAGACGTGTTCATCCCGTGGAAGAACGTGCTGGGCGAGCCCGCCGATTTCATCACCAAGGATCCCTACACGTTGGAGCTGAGCCAGGGCTTTCACCTGATCGGCTGCGCCAACGGTGCCTTCGACTGCGTGATCGACACGCTGCAAAAGCGCCCCTTCCTGCGCAGCGAAGAGGGGCTGATGGTCGAGGTCGGCGACATGGCGGCACAGCTGCAATCCGCCGCCGGTTCGGCGCTTTATGCCACCCGTCTCTGGGAGGCGGAGGATTGGGGCAACGCCGCGCTCGCCTCGCTTGCCGCGCATCACACCGCGCGCGAGGTCGCACTGCATGTGGCGACAAAGGCCTATGACATCATCGGCACCCGCGCGCTGATGGAAACCCTGCCGCTGGAACTGTTCTGGCGCGACATCCGCGCCGCCTCGCTGCACACACGCGACAGCCAGCTCGTCAAGCTGCTCGCCGATGCGACGGTGGATGGCGATTACCAGCCCAAGCAGAAATACGGCGATGTAGCCGGCGCCAAGACCTGGGCCGATCTGGGTCTCGGCCCGAAAACCGCCGAGGCGGTCTGATCCATGGTCTTTCGGGCAGCAGCCGCGCGGTCCGGGCAGAGCGATGTGCAGGGCGCGTCGCTTTCGCTCCACGGGCTGTGCAAGGATTACGGCTCGGCCAATGCGGTGCGCGGGATCGACCTGACGCTGTCGCCGGGCCGGTTCCTCACCCTGCTGGGGCCGTCTGGCTCCGGCAAGACCACCACGCTGATGATGATCGCCGGGTTCATCGACCCTTCGGCGGGCGAGATCCGCATCAACGGGCGCGACGTCACCGAACTGCCGGCGCATAAGCGCGATATCGGCATGGTGTTCCAGAACTACGCGCTGTTCCCGCATCTGACGGTGCAGGACAATGTGGGGTTCGCGCTCACCATGCGCGGGATGCCCAAGCGTCAGATGCACGAAAAGGCGCAGGACTTCCTCGAACTGGTGGGGCTCGGCGGCTTTGCGAAACGCTATCCGCACCAGCTTTCGGGCGGGCAGCAGCAGCGGGTGGCGCTGGCGCGCGCGCTGGTCTTCTCGCCCTCGCTGGTGCTGATGGATGAGCCGCTGGGCGCGCTCGACCGGCGCCTGCGGCTCCAGATGCAGGAAGAGATCAAGCGCATCCACGAGGATCTGGGCATCACCGTCGTCTATGTGACCCACGATCAGGAAGAGGCGCTGACGATGTCCGACGACATCGCCGTCATGGAGGACGGCGTGATCGCCTCCTTCGCCTCGCCGCGCGACACCTACGAGGCGCCGGGCAACCGCTTTACCGCCAAGTTCATCGGCGAGTCGAACTTTCTTCTGGGCCATTGCGACAGCTGCGATGCCGGTATCGCCACGGTCACCGTGGGCAAGAGCGCGCTGCGCGTCGTGGCCGCCGAGCCGCTGGCGCGCGGTCAGGAGGCGACGGTCTTTGTCCGCCCCGAACGGCTGCGCCTCGCCGATGCGGGGTCGGGCATCGACAATGCCCAGCCCTGCGAGCTGATCTCCGAGATCTATCTCGGCGAAAGCTGCATCTACACCGTTCGGCTGCGCGACGGCACGCAGCTCAAGGTGCGCCGGCCCAACCGGGGTATCGGCGTTCCACCGGAGCAGATCGCCGATCTGGTGGTGGGGTTCGAGCCGGAAAACGGACGCATCCTCACTTCCTGACGAAACCGGCAAAGGCGATGGCCGGTGCTTTGATCATCGCCGACAACAACAGGGAAACGCATAATGAACCTCTTCACATCCAAGACCCGCAGACTGGCGGCGGCAACGGCCATCGGGCTGGTGAGCGCCGCGGCGGCGCAGGCCGAAGACGAGGTGGTGATCCTCTCGCTCGGCGGCAATTACCAGGCCAACCAGAGCGAATACTGGTTCCAGCCCTATGCCGAGGCCTCCGGCAAGACCGTCACCGAGGCGGCGGGCTACAATTTCGCCAATCTCCGCGTGATGATCCAGACCGGCAATGTCGAGGCCGATCTCGTCGACCTCTCCGCCGATTCCGTCAACGCGCTGTCGCAGGAAGGCCTGCTCGAGCCCATCGACTGGGACGCGCTGCCGGAAAGCTGCACCAGCGGCATTCCCGCCGACATGAAGAAGGAATACGCCTTCCCCACGATCCAGTGGGCGATGGTCATGGCCTATAACACCGAGACCTATCCCGAGGGCCCCGAGACCTGGGCCGATTTCTGGGACACCGAGGCGTTCCCCGGCAAGCGCGGCTCGGTCGGCGCCACCCGTCCGCCCACCGAACAGGCGGCGATGGCGATGAATCCCGATATCGCCAATCTCTACCCGTTCGACATCGACGAGGCCTTCGACAAGATCGCCGAGCTGGGCGACGACATCACCTTTTCCGACGGCTATGCGCAGGTGGTGCAGTTCCTCGCCGATGGCGAGGTCGACATGATCGTCATTCCCAACGGCCGCATGGTGCCGCTGATCGCGGACGGTGCGCCGGTGACGATCAACTGGAACCAGCACCTGCGTTACCCGAACTTCTTCGCGATCCCCAAGGGTGCGCCGCACAAGGACGAGGCGATGGAATTCCTGAGCTGGGTCTGCGAACCGGAGACGCTGGCCAAGCTTGCCGAGCCGACCAATTACGGCCCGATCAACGGCGATGCCTATGCCTCCATCCCCGAGAGCGTCGCGCCGCTGCTGCCCGGCAACCCGGCGACCGCCTCCGAGGGCCGCGTGGCCGACACCACCTGGCTGGGTGAGCACCGTCAGGAGATCGCGCAGGCCTGGGCGCGCATGGCTGTCCGGTAAGCACACGCATGTCGACGCAACCCGATATCGAAACGCTGGCAGGGGCTCCCGCCCCTGTCCGCAAGCGCGGCTTCGGCCGGAAGGGGCGGGACAACCGCCGCTTCCCGCTGTTCCTCGTGCCCGTGCTGATCTTTTACCTGCTGTTCTTCGGCTACCCGCTGATCCGGATCTTCTGGCAGAGCGTGACCGACATGGGCGGCACCTACACGCTCGACGGCTACCGGATGTTCTTCGAAGAGCCGGCCTATTGGGCGGTGCTCGGCTATACCGGTCTGCTCGGGCTGATCACGCTGACCATCACGCTCGTCGCCGGCTATACCGTCGCCTACTGGCTGGTGCGGCTGGAAAAAACCTGGGCGGTGATCCTGATGGCCTTTGTGCTGATTCCGTTCTGGTCCTCCGGCCTCGTGCGCACATACGCCTGGCTGGTGATCCTCGGACGGCAGGGGGTGCTGAATACCTTCCTGCTGGATTTCGGGCTGATCGACACGCCCATCGCCTTTATCGGCACCAATACCGCCGTGGTCTTTGCGTTGGCCTATTACCTGCTGCCCTACATGATCCTGTCGATCTATTCGGTGATGAACGGCATCGACCGCAACCTGCTGCTGGCGGCGCGCAATCTCGGGGCCTCGCCGTTCCGGGCGTTCCGGCACGTCTTTTTCCCGCTGACCCGGCCCGGCATCCTGGCGGGCAGCTACATGGTCTTCATGCTGGGCATCGGCATGTATATCACCCCCGCCATGCTGGGCGGACCGAACCAGACCACCCTGCCGCTGGTCATCGCGATCCAGATCAACGAGGCGATGGACTGGACCTTTGCCGCCACGCTCTCGGTCATCCTGCTGCTGGTCACCGGGCTGATGCAGCTGGGCGCCAACCGCTTTCTCGATTTCGAACGGCTCTGGGGAGGTGCAAGATGACCCGCCGCGTCAATCCCGGCAGTCTCGTGCTGGCCTCGGTCTCGATCCTGATCCTGCTGATCCTGATCGCGCCCATCGTCATCATCTTTCTGGTGTCCTTCACCCCGACCGAGATGCTGCATTTCCCGCCGCCGGGCTTTTCGCTGCGCTGGTACGAGGCCTATTTCTCGGACCCGAAATGGATGACGGCAACGCGGGTGAGCTTTGTGGTGGCGGCGCTCACCGCGCTCTTCTCCTTGGTGATCGGCTTTGCCATTTCGCTGGCGCTGGTGCGTTACCGGTTCTTCGGCAAGGCCGGGCTGCGCATGCTGGTGATGAGCCCGATGATCCTGCCCAAGATCATCATCGCCGTCGGGCTCTACTTCCTCTATGTCAAACTGCGCATCCTCGGCACCACCGGCGCGCTGGTCATGGCGCATTCGATCATCGCCATTCCCTATGTCGTGATGATCATCACCGCCTCGCTCTATTCCTTTGACCGGCGTCTGGAATGGGCGGCGCGCTCGCTCGGCGCCTCGCCGCTGCGCGCGGTCTGGCTGATCACCATCCCGAACCTGAAACCCGCCATTCTGGGCGGCGGTCTCTTTGCCTTTGTGGCCTCGTTCGACGATATTATCCTCAGCCTGTTCCTGACGAAATTGACCGAACCCACGCTTCCCAGGCAGATCTGGGTGAATGTGCAGCAGACGATCGACCCGACGATCGCCGCCGTGTCGACATTCATGACGGTTGTGTCGGTCCTTGGGCTGTGGCTTGTGGCGCTGGCGCAGCGCGGTCTGAAGAAGGGGTAAGAGGTTGGAACCTATGGATATCGAGCAAGACGGCCCCGTGCCCCCCCTCGCCGTGCCAGAGCGCGAACCGGTTGTGATCCATGTTCACCGCGAGCTGCGCAACGCCATCCTGCGCGGGCAGCTCAAGGCCGGCGCGCGGATGGTCGAGACGCAGCTTTCGGCGCAGCTCAATGTCAGCCGCACACCCGTGCGCGAGGCGATCTCGCGGCTGGAGGCCGAGGGGCTGGTGATCCGCAAGGGCAATGGCGGGGTGCTGGTGGCGGAGTTCGGGCAGAAGCTCGAAGAGGTCATGGTGATCCGGCAATCGCTGGAATGCGCGGCGGTGCAGCTTGCCTGCCGCAACGCCACCGACACCGCGCTGGCCGCGATCCTGCGCCAGTGCCGCGAGGCGATGCGCGCCGGCGAGGCCGATCAGGCCAGCCGCTCGCAGCGCGACCGCGCCTTTCATATCGGCATCGCCGAGGCCTCCGGCAGCCTGCGGCTGCGGCTGCTGATCGAGGAATTCTACGAGTATTCCTTTGCCGCCATGCAGATCCAGCCCACCGCCGAGGAGCGCCGCCTGCTCGAAGTGCATCACCTGGAGATCGCCAGCGCACTGGTGCAACGCGACGCCGCGGGCGCCGAAGAAACGGTCCGCGCCCATTTCGCCGAGGTCAACCGCATCTCGCGGCTGCATCTGGCAGAATCCGACACCCCATCCGAAGGAGACACCCCATGACCCCGCAGACCGGCAGCGCCGCGCCCCAGCTCGCGGCCGAAGCTTTCCGCGAGGTGATGCGCGCCCCCGCCGCCTCTGTCGTCGTGGTCGCGACCGGCAGCGGAACCGGCCGCGCGGGCTGCACGGTGACGGCGATCTGCTCGCTGTCCGATGCGCCGCCCTCGCTTCTGGTCTGCCTCAACGCCCGCTCCTCGGCGCTGACCGCCATCCGGGAAAACGGCAGGTTCAGCGCCAATTACCTCGGCGACGGTCAGGACGACATCGCCGATATCTTTGCCGGCCGCACCGGCCAGCAGGGCGATGCGCGGTTTGGCGACGGCTGGGCGCAAAGTGAAAACGGCATGCCCGTGCTGCGCGATGCGGTCGCCACGTTCGAATGCGAGCTGGTCGAGGTTACCACCTTCGGCAGCCATCATATCCTGATCGGGCGGGTGATCGACGGGCGCAGCGCCTATGCCGGCGATCCGCTGGTCTATTCGCAGGGCAAGTACCGGCAACTCGCCTGACACGGCCCCGGTCACGACCTCCCATCACAGATGACGAGAGCACACGCGTGGCCGGTGCGACACTGGTGTGCGCTAAGCGGCGATCCGGCGCTTTATCACACGCCATATCGGCGCGATGAGCAGGTTGCTCGCCAGCATCCGCACCAGATGAAAGCCCAGTACCATCGGCACCGCGACATTCAGCGCCGCGGCGGTCACCACCATCTCCGGCGTCCCCCCTGGCGCCATACCGAGCAGAACGGCATTGAGCGACAGGCCCGAGAACCGCGCCAGAACCGCCGACATCGCCGCCAGGCCGACGCCCAGCACCAGCGTCGAGGCGGCGGAAACCACCAGCAGGCGGGTGGCCCCCAGCACGAATGTCCGGTTGAGCTTGATCCCGAGCCCCGCCCCCATCGCCACCTGCGCGAGGTTGATCAGCCAGGGCGGAAAGCCGCTCGGCGCTCCGCTGGTCGAGGTCACGACGATCGACAGCAGCAGCGGGCCGAGGATCCAGGGATTGGCGGTGCCCGTGAGCTTCATCAGATAGGCCGCCGCAAAGGCCGCCGCGAGGAAGAGCGCCAACGCCAGCGGCCGGATGGGCAGCGCGGTGGCGTGAAAGATCTCGGCCTCGGCGCCATGCCCCAGCGCGATCACCGCCGAGGGCACCAGCAGCACGACCAGCACCATGCGCACGGTCTGTGACAGGGTCACCGGGCGGGTGTCGGCGCCCGCCGCCTCCGCCAGCACCGGCATCACCGTCACGCCGCCGGGCACCGCGCAGAAAAACGCGGTCTTGGGATCGAGCCGGCCCATCGCCGCCATCGGACGGGTCAGGAGGACACCGGCAATCAGCGTGATCAGGCTCGCCAGCACCATCCAGGGCAGGCGCGCGGCAACCTGGGCGATCACATCGGGGGTAATGCCGGTGCCAAAGCTCGCGCCCAGCACGATCAGCGCATAGGAGCGCGCGCGCTTGGGCATGGCCACGGGAAAGACCCAGGACAGCACCGCAGAGCACACCAGCGCGCCGATCATCCAGGCCAGCGGCACATCGGCGAGGCTGAAGAGATAACCGCCAAGCACGGCGACACCGGCGGTGACCGCAAAGCGGGCCAGCGCCTGTGGCGCGCCGGCGAAACGCGATTGCGGGCTGCGGGGGTCAGGGGCGGGTTCGGGCATGGTGTCTCCGAAAACATCTTTCACTGAATGGAAAATACATTAGCATACTCTTGTGTCCACTTGAATCTGGAGAAACGAAATGATCCTGTATGGCCGCAGAAACTCGTCCAACTCGGCAAAGGTCTTCTGGGCGCTTGCAGAAATGGGGCTGGAGTACGATTTGCGCGAGACCGGGGGCCGTTTCGGTGGCACCGACACGCCCGCCTATCGCACCCTTCATCCCCATGGCAAGGTGCCCTGCCTCGAACTGGCCGGTGGCGCGGTCTGGGAATCGCACGCGATCCTGCGGTTTCTGGGCGGCACGCATCCCGGCCCGCTCTGGCCCGAGGCGCCGCTGCTGCGGGCGGCTGCCGATGCCTGGATGGACTGGGGCGCAACCGCGCTTGTGCCGCCCCTGGGCCGGTATCGCAAGGCGCCAGAGGCCGACAAGGCGGCGCATCTTCCCGCCGTTATCAAGGCGTTTCAATCGCTTGAGGAGAATCTCGCCGAGCACGCCTTTATCACCGGCCCCGAGCTGACGCTGGCGGATATGTCGCTGGCCCCGGCGGTGCATCGCTGGTTCCTGATCGCGGACGCGCGGCCCACCCTGCCCCGCCTCAGCGCCTATCACCAGCGCCTGCGCAACCTGCCCGGCTATCGCACGCATATCGAAGGGCCACTCAGCTAGAAGGTGGCGCTTGCAGTCGGGATACCCTAAAAAGCATCGGTATCTCGGTGATCCATGATTGTTTTGAAAGGGCGCGCTTCGTGAAAGAGATCAGCAAGACCCGCGATGTGAGCTTCTCGGCCTATGAACAGGTACGCAACGCCATCCAGAGCGGCAAGCTCAAGATCGGAGAACGCATCACCGAGGTGGCGCTGGCCGAGCAGTTCGGCGTGTCCCGCACCCCGATCCGCGAGGCCATCGCGCGGCTGGAGGCCGAGGGCCTGCTGACCAATGTGCCCCGGCGCGGGCTGATCGTGACCAGCCTCAGCCATCAGCAGATCGTCGAGCTTTACACGATGCGCGAGATCCTCGAGGGCGCCGCCGGACGGCTGACCGCGCTGAGTGGCAGCGACACCGAGCTGGCGACCCTGAAAGACCTCATCGACTCGGAAGCGGCGGCACTGGACGACCAGCCCAAGCTCTCGGAAATAAACAGACAATTCCACTATCTTTTGGCTCTCGCAGCGCATAACCGCTACCTGCTCACGGCGATCGAACAGATGTCTGTGACCATGTCGCTCCTGCCGAGCCTTCTGGAAGAGGGCAACCGCGCGCGCGCCGCGCATGAGCAGCACAAACAGATCGTCGAGGCGCTGATGCAGCGCGACGGGGCCGCCGCCGAACTGGCGATTCGCGACCATGTGCGCGCCTCCCAGCAGCACCGGATGCTGGTCATGCTGCGCCAGGAAGCCTGACTCCAGGCTTCTCCGGCCGCCCACCGATTGAGCGGGTCACCCTTTACCGCCCAAAAATCACTCTCGCGCGCCGCTTGCAGGGACCGCCCCGCAAGCGGCTTTTTCATGCCCGACCCGTCGGCGCAGGAAAAATTCTCCCAAATTTTTCAAAAGCTTAATGAAGGGTTTCCAGCCGGACACGCGGATCCACGAACACACCCCTGTAAATCAATACATAAAAAAACACTTGCATACTAAGACATACACGATCTGAGATATGCCAAAGCAAGATCGGAAAACCGGCTGCCGCACCTGCAACATGATAGACGACAGGGAACCCAACATGGACCTCGACAGACGCACATTCCTGGGAGGGCTCGGCCTTCTCTTCATTCCCGGCACCTTCATCCCCGCCAGCCCGAGCTATGCGCTCTCGCCCGACGGCACGCTGACCATCGGCATGTCCAGCGAAAGCTCCTCGATGGACCCGCACTGGCATATCCGCACCGCGAACAGCTCGGTCTCGCAGCATCTCTTTGACCGCATCGTGCATCTCGACATGACCCAGTCCGAGGTGCCGGGCCTCGCCGAAAGCTGGCGCAATGTCGATGACCTGACCTGGGAATTCACCCTGCGCGAAGGCGCCACCTTCCACAACGGCGACCCGGTCACCGTCGAAGATCTGATTTTCAGCTACGAGCGCGCCCAGAACGTGCCCGGCGCGATCTTCAACCTGCGCGCCTATCTCGGCGGCAAGAGCTTTGAAAAGGTCGACGACCGCACGCTGCGGGTGATCACCGAGCATCCCAACCCCATCGTTCCGCGCGAGCTGTCGACCACCGCGATCATTTCCAAGAAGATCGGCGAGACCGCGCTGCCCGAGGATTACAATTCCGGCGCCGCCGCCATCGGCTCCGGCCCGTTCAAATTCGTCAACTACGTGCCGGGCGAGGTGATCGAGCTCGAACGCAATGACGATTACTGGGGCGAAAAACCCGACTGGGCCCGCGTTGTCCTGCGCCCGATCCCGACCGGCGGCTCGCGCGTCGCGGCGCTGCAATCGGGCGGTGTGAACGTGATCGACACCGTGCCGCCCTCGGATGTGGACCATCTCGAAGAGGCCGAGGGCATTTCGCTCGGCCGCGGCACCGCGAACCGGATGATCTTCCTGTTCTTCGATCACGACCGCGACGTCTCGCCCTATGTCACCGCCAAGGACGGCAGCGAGATCCCCAACCCGTTCAAGAACCAGATGGTGCGCGACGCCTTCGACCTGGCCATCGACAAGAAGGCCATCGCGGCGCGGATCCTGTCGGGCAACGGCGCCCCGGCCGAGCAGCTGGTGCCGGCGGGGATCTTTGGCCACAACCCCGACATCCCCCTGCGCGATGCCGACACGGCAAAGGCCAAGGACATGCTGGCCGAGGCCGGCTATCCCGACGGGTTCAAGGTCACGCTGCACGGCCCCAACGACCGCTTTATCCGCGACGCATCGGTGATGCAGGCGGCGGCGCAGATGCTGGCCCGCATCGGCATCGAGATCGAGGTGGACGCGATGCCTGCCAATATCTTCTACAAGCGCGCCTCCACCGGCGGCGAGGGCGGCGTGCCGGAATTCAGCTTCTTCCTCGTGGGCTATGGCGCCGCGACGGGCGAGGTCTCGGCGGCGCTGCGCAACCTCATCCACACCTATGACAAATCGACCGGCTTCGGCTCGAACAACCGGGGCCGCTATTCGAACCCGGCGCTCGACGCCAAGATCGAGGAAGGCATGGCGACGGTCGACGACGACGCGCGCCTGGCGATCTTCCGCGAATGCTGCGCCGAGGCGATGGCCGATATCGCCGTCGTGCCGCTTTACTACCCGATCAGCGTCTGGGGCATGACCGACGGCATCGACTTCGACGGGCGCTCGGACGAGCGCACGCTGGCGATGGATTTCCACGCCGCCGCCAGCTGATCTGTCAACACGGCATGGCCGGGACCATCCCGGCCATGCGCACCCCTTCCGGAGCCCAGACATGCTCGCATCCATTCTCAAGCGGATCGCCCAGGCCATCTTTGTCATGGCCTGCATGACGGTGATCGTGTTCATCGGCATGAACCTGATCGGCAACCCGATCGACCTGCTGATCTCGCCGCAGGCCACGCAGGCGGAGCGCGACCGGCTCATTGTCGAGTTCGGCCTCGATCAACCGGTATGGACCCAGTACCTGCGCTTCCTCCAGGGGCTGCTGCATCTGGATCTGGGCACCAGCTACATCTTCAACGAGCCCGCGCTCAAGGTGATCATGCAGCGCTTTCCGGCCACGTTCGAACTGGCCGTCATGGCGACACTGCTGTCGATCCTGATCGGCATTCCGCTCGGGCTCTATGCCGGGCTGCGGCCCTATTCGCCGCTGTCGCGGCTGATCATGACGGGCAGCATCCTGGGCTTTTCGCTGCCGACCTTCTGGGTGGGGATGATGTTCATCCTCGTGTTTTCGGTCAATCTCGGCTGGCTGCCCTCCAGCGGGCGCGGCGAGACCGCCACCTTCCTCGGCGCGCAGTGGTCGTTCCTGACGCTCGACGGGCTCACCCACATGTTCCTGCCGGCGCTGAACCTGGCGCTGTTCAAGGCCTCGCTGATCCTGCGGCTGACCCGCGCCGGTGTCGCCGAAGTGCTGCCGCAGGATTACGTGCGCCTCGCCCATGCCAAGGGGCTGAGCCCGCGGCGGGTCGTGGTGGTGCATGTGCTCAAGAACGTCATGATCCCGGTGGTCACGGTGGTCGGGCTGGAATTCGGTTCCGTCATCGCCTTTTCCGTGGTGACCGAGACGATCTTTGCCTGGCCCGGCATGGGTAAGCTGATCATCGACTCGATCAACAATCTCGACCGGCCGATCATCGTCGCCTACCTGATGATCATCGTGCTGCTCTTCGTCTCGATCAATCTGCTGGTCGATATCCTCTACACCCTGCTGGACCCGCGCGTCCGGTTCGCAACCGCGAGGGCCAGCTGATGCCGACCGATATCGCCGATCCCTTCGCCTCCGACAGCACCGACGACGCCCACCCGTTCCGCGATTTCCTGCGCGCTTATGCGCGCTCGCCCATCGGGGTGATCGGTTTCGTGCTGCTGGCGCTGATCGCGCTCGCCGCGATCTTTGCGCCGCTGCTGACACCACAGAACCCCTACGACCTGTTGCAGCTCGACATTCTCGACGGGCAGCTGCCGCCGGGCGAGACCTCCATGGCGCATGGCTATACCTACCGGCTGGGCACCGACGATCAGGGCCGCGATCTTTTCTCCGCGATCCTCTACGGGCTGCGGATCTCGCTCGGGGTCGGGGTCATCTCGGCCACCAGCGCGGCGCTGATCGGCGCAACGCTGGGGCTCTTCGCCGCCTATCGCGGCGGCCGGGTCGAAGCGGCGATCATGCGCATCGTCGATCTGCAACTCTCCTTCCCGACCATCCTCATGGCGCTGATGATCCTGGCGCTGCTCGGCAAGGGGATCGGCAACGTGATCCTCGCGCTGGTGCTGGTTGAATGGGCGACCTTTGCCCGCACCGCGCGCGGTGTCGGGCTGGTGGAGAGCCGCAAGGAATATATCGAGGCCAGCGCCATCCTCGGCGTGCCGGCCTGGCAGATCATGTTCCGCCATCTGCTGCCCAACTGCATTCCGCCGCTGATCGTCATCGCGACGGTGCAGGTGGCGCGGGCCATCTCTCTCGAAGCCACCCTCTCCTTCCTGGGCGTTGGCGTGCCGATCACCGAGCCGAGCCTCGGGCTGCTGATCTCGAACGGCTATCAATACATGTTCTCGGGCATGTACTGGATGAGCTTTTTCCCCGGCATCGCCCTGCTCGTCACCATCGTCGCGATCAACCTTGTCGGCGACCGGCTGCGCGACGTGCTGAACCCGAGGAAGGACACGTAATGTCCCAGAACTCCCAGGCGATTCACATGATCCCCACCCCTCCGGTCCTGTCGGTCACCGGCCTCACCACCTCCTTTCGCGGGCCCGACGGCTGGTCCCCGGTGATCCGCGACATCAGCTTCGATATCCGCCCGCGCGAGACGCTGGCGGTGGTCGGCGAAAGCGGCTCGGGCAAGAGCGTCACGGCGATGTCGGTGATGGGGCTGCTCAACCCCCGCACCGCACGGGTCGAGGGCGATATCCAGTTCTGCGGCGCGCCGCTGCTGGAGATCCCCGACGACCGGATGCGCAGCTTCCGGGGCCGCGAGATCGCGATGATCTTTCAGGATGCGAGCCTGAACCCGGTCTATACCGTCGGTTTCCAATTGATGGAGACGCTGCGGATGAAGCGCGGGATGACCCGGCGCGACGCCCGCGCCGAGGCCATTGCACTGCTGGAAAAGGTGCGCATCCCCTCAGCGGCGAAGCGGCTGGAGGATTACCCGCACGAGCTTTCCGGCGGCATGCGGCAGCGCGTGGCCATCGCCATGGCGCTGGCCTGCAAGCCGCAGCTCCTGATTGCCGACGAGCCGACCACGGCGCTCGACGTGACGATTCAGGCGCAGATCATCGAACTGATCAAGCAGCTTCAGGACGAAGAGCGCATGTCGGTGATGTTCATCACCCATGACATGGGCGTGGTGGCCGAGATCTCGGACCGCACGGCGGTGATGTATCGCGGCGATCTGGTCGAGAGCGGCCGCACCGAGGAGATCTTTGCCGCCCCGCACGAACCCTACACCAAGGCGCTGCTCGCCTCGATCCCGCGTCTGGGCTCGATGAACGGCACCGAGCTGCCGAAACCCTTCGAGCTCATCGACCACCGCACCGGCCTGCCGGTCTCGGCGGCGCAGAACGCCACGCCCGAGGCGCCGCGCGGCGCTCCGCTGCTGCGGGTCGAGGATCTGTCGGTGCGCTTCGACGTGCATGGCGGAATGCTGAACCGGCTGACCGGGCGGGTGCACGCGGTCGAGGATATCTCCTTTGGCATCGCCCCGGGCGAGACGCTCTCGCTGGTGGGCGAGTCCGGTTCGGGCAAGAGCACCACGGCGCGCGCGATCATGGGGCTGAACCGGGTGCGCGGCGGGCAGATCCGGCTTGGCGATCTCACCGCGGTGGGCCCCGATGCGGTGCCGCGCAAGGACCTCTGCGACCGGCTCCAGATGGTGTTTCAGGATCCGTTCGCCAGCCTCGATCCGCGCATGCGCGTGGGCGAGCTTCTGGCCGAGCCGCTGCGCGTGCATGGCCGCGCCTCGGGCGCCACGCTGAAAGAGGCGGTGGGCGGGCTTCTGCGCGATGTCGGGCTGAAACCCGAGATGGCACAGCGCTTTCCGCACCAGTTCTCGGGCGGACAGCGCCAGCGCATCGCCATTGCCCGCGCTCTGGCACTCGATCCCGCGCTGGTGGTCGCCGACGAGGCGGTTTCGGCGCTGGACGTGTCGGTCAAGGCGCAGATCATCAACCTGATGATGGCGCTGCAACGCGAGCGCGGGCTCTCCTATCTCTTCATCAGCCACGACATGGCGGTGGTGGAGCGGATCAGCCACCGCGTCGCGGTGATGTATCTCGGCCGGATCGTCGAGATCGGGCCGCGCCGTTCGGTTTTCGAGACGCCATCGCATCCTTATACGCGGCAGCTCATGTCCGCCGTGCCGGTGCCCGATCCGGCGCGCCGCCACCTGCGCCACGGGCTCGCGGTGGACGAGATCCGCACGCCGATCCGTCCACGCGATTTCGCGCCGCCGCCCACGCATATGATCGAGGTCGCGCCGAGG
>NZ_CP015096.1 GCF_001975705.1 Salipiger abyssi | reverse complement strand
AACGCTATAGTCGGGCAGGTGATCATGCTCCGCTAGATGACGGATCATTTGACGGAACCGCTTCTCAGGGCTCTGTGACCCCGTTTTCTTAAGGAGCGTCGAAAGACCGATGCGCCACTCTGCCTGTTGCCCGCAATGCTTCCGTGCAATCTCATAGACCCGCCGTTCCAAGGGCTTTCGCAAGCGGAAATAATCGCGGTGCAGCGTCAGAACTTCATGCGAACGAATGGCGTTGAACACCCATTCCGAAAGCTTGACCTCGCACCACAGCAGCCGCCCATCGAGGCCATGCTTACGGCGGATGGCAGCGGCGTCGATCAAGCCGAATGTCTCGTATTGCTCTTCCTCGCCGCTCCTAATGTTCGTGCTGATCCGTGTGCCCGATAGGCGATCAATGGCTTCCTGAAGCGCCTGGTAGTCCTTCCCCGCCGTCCCCCGGTTCGCGAAAATCAGCAGGTCATGCGAGTTAATCCGAACGCGCGGCGACACCGGCTGCCCATCTTTCAACTTCGCCATGAGCTGCGAGATGCAGTAGATCAGGATGTCTTTGTCATAGATCGTCGCAAGCCCTTTGACACTCGGGGTAATTTCGATCCAGTTCCCATTATGCTCGTAGCGGCGCACCGAAGTCTCAGGCTTCTTCGACAGCGAGTAGAACGGATGCTCCATGTGCTGCATCACGTCCTTGAGCACCGCATCGGCCACATCGCAGATGAACAGGTCATGCTGCGGGTGCCGCTCTGGGAGCAGCGGGTTCGCAGGCTTCTCAGGGGCAGACGCCGCGTCACGCGGCGTAAAGAGATCGAGATTCGGGGTTTCAGTTACCATGCTGCATCTTCGGGGTTTTAGTTACCCGCTGTCAAGATTCGTGGTATCGGTTACCCACATTCGGGGTTTCAGTTACCGCCCGGCAAGATTCGGGGTTTTAGTTACCAAAGTTCGGGGTTTTAGTTACCAAAGTTCGGGGTTTTAGTTACCATTTACGGAAAAACGAGCCACATTTTTTTTTATTATCAAAGTTTTAGCGTGTTTCCAGAATCCCGTAACACAGACTCTAACACATATATAACACACACAGGGCTGTGGATAACTTTGCGCCAAGAGCGCTTATGACGGATTTCATATTATCACCCACTGCGGTTCGTATTTTCACACACCGCGTCCCCCTTGCTCAGGCTCACCAAAGAATGAGCCATGAGCTGCCCTCTTCGCGCGCCTGTTGTCGCTGAAGGCAGTCCTAGCGCTCGTGCCCTGCCAGCAGCAAGGCACGCTGCGCTCTCCGGCCTTGCCTCTGACAAGTCCGTTCGCTTGTCGGACACCGCGACGGCGGCTCCGAAGAATGGGCAGACAATCCCTGTCTCTGCTTATGGCAACCTCGATTCGTTTTCATGGGGGAGAGACGTTTTTTCTCAAAGCGTTAGTCACCGCCACGCGCAACGGTTCAATTGACTAGTGTCTATGGACAGCGTAGGCTTTTCCCTAAACAAAAGGGGGCAGGAACAGCATGAAGCATCCTGGCATTGAAGTGCGCAAAGCGTGCCTTGCCAAGAACGACCTATCCGTCACGGAAGCCGCGCGCATCCTGCGGGTGGATCGCCGCACCCTCAGCAACCTTTTGAACGGTCGATCAGGCGTCTCCGCCGAGATGGCCGTGCGGCTTGAGAAGGTCTTCGGCATCCCCGCCAAAGACTGGATGCAACGCCAACTCGATTATGACTACGCCCAGGTGATGAAGCGGGCGGCCAAGATCACGGTGGAGCCGTTCACGCCCGCCGAGGAACAACAAGAAGAGGGCAGGGGGTAGATGGCCACAGATATTCAGAACCTAGGCGGCTTCGTCTGGTCAATCGCCGAGATTTTGCGCGGTGACTTCAAACAATCCGAATACGGCAAGGTCATCCTGCCCTTCGTCGTCCTGCGCCGTCTCGATTGCATCCTCGAAGGCTCCAAGGACGACGTTCTGAGCGCCGCTGAAACCCTGCCGGATGGTGTGGACGAGGCGACCCGCGACATGATCCTTTTCGGGGCGGTCGGTGGCAACGTGAAGGTCTACAACCTCTCGCGCTTCACCTTCGACAAGCTGCGCGGCCAAGACCCACGACAGCTCCATGACAACCTGGTGGACTACATCACCAAGTTTTCGGGCAATGTCCGCGACATTTTCCTCGATAAATTCCTTTTCACCGACCAGCTCAAACGCCTGAAGGATGGCGACATCCTCTGGAACGTCTTCGAGCGCTTCGCTGAGATCGACCTTCACCCTGACACCATCTCGAACCTTGAGATGGGCTACCTCTTCGAGGAGTTGATCCGCCGCTTCTCGGAAATCTCGAACGAAACCGCAGGGGAGCACTTCACCCCGCGCGAGGTCATCCGCCTCATCGTCGATCTTCTCATCGCGAATGACGACGAGAAGCTCACAGGGCGCGGCATCATCCGCCAAGTCTATGACCCCGCTTGCGGAACAGGAGGTATGCTCGCGCTGACTGAAGAGGCTTTGAAAGACTTCAACGACGCGATCCGCGTCGAGCTCTTCGGCCAGGAACTCAACGGCGAGTCCTTCGGCATCTGCAAATCCGACATGCTCGTCACAGGCCACGATCCCGAGCAGATCGCCTTCGGCAACACGCTCACGCAGGACGCCCACGCAGGCAAGCGTTTCCACTACATGCTATCCAATCCGCCCTACGGCGTGGACTGGAAGAAATACCAAGACCCGATCAAATCCGAGGCCGAGAACCTCGGGATGGACGGGCGCTTCGGGGCAGGGACGCCCCGTATCTCTGACGGCCAGCTCCTCTTCCTTCAGCACATGATCTCCAAGATGCGCGACGATGAGATCGGCTCGCGCATCGGCATCGTCATGAACGGCTCGCCCCTCTTCACGGGCGGGGCAGGATCGGGCGAGAGTGAAATTCGCCGTTGGATGCTTGAGAATGATTGGGTCGAGGCCATCGTCGCCTTGCCCACCGACCTCTTCTACAACACCGGCATCCAGACCTATGTCTGGCTTTTAACCAACCGCAAGCCCGCCAACCGACAAGGCAAGGTGCAGCTCATCGACGCCAGCGGCGAGCGCTTCTGGAAATCCATGCGCAAGTCCCTGGGCAGCAAGCGCCGTGAAATCCCCGAAGAGGCGCGTGCCGAGATCGTGCGCATCTATGCGGGCTTCCTCAACGGCGAGAGCGGTGAGGGCGGCGTCTCCCGTATCTTCGACACATCCGACTTCGGCTATCGCGAAATCCGTGTCGAGCGTCCATTGAAGCTGAATTTCTCGGTCGATGCGGAGCGGCTTGACCGCCTGTCTGACCAAAAAGCCTTCGCCAAGCTGGAAGAGAACGAACAGGCGGAAATCCGGTTCGCGCTCAAGGCTATTGGCGACAAGCTCTTCACCAACCGCACAGAGTTCGACAAGGCGCTCACAGCTGCGTTGAAGAAAGCCCAAATCAAGATCGGCGCACCCGTCAAGAAGGCGATCATGGCGGCACTGTCCGAGCGGGATGACGAGGCCGACATCTGCTTGGGCAAGGACGGCAAGCCCGAACCCGACACCGATTTGCGCGACCACGAGCTTGTTCCGCTGACCGAAGATTGGCGCGACTACATGAAACGCGAGGTGCGGCCCTTCGTGCCTGACGCATGGGTTGATCAGAGCCACACGGACGCGCGCGACAAGCAGGTGGGGCGCGTTGGCTATGAGATCAACTTCAACCGCTACTTCTACCAGTATGTGCCACCCCGTCCGCTTGAAGAGATCGACGCAGAGTTGAAGGCGCTCGAAGCCGAGATCGCAGGGCTCCTGAAGGAGGTGACAGCGTGATCCCAGAAGCTGGCCTCAAAACACCGCTGCACCGTGATGACTGGACGACTACGCGGCTCAAATATCTGCTAGAACGCAAACGCCGTGATCTGCGCCCAGATGACGGTGTGGTCACAGCATTCCGAGATGGAGTGGTCACGCTGCGTTCGAACCGTCGAGAGGACGGCTTTACCTTCGCCGACAAGGAAATCGGATACCAAGGCGTCGAGCCGGGTGATCTAGTAATTCACGCGATGGACGGATTTGCGGGTGCGATTGGAGTATCGGACTCGCGGGGAAAATGTTCGCCAGTATATACGATCACGGTTCCACGCCCGAACGCACAGGCGCACACGCGCTTTTGGGCTTACTACCTGAGAAACTTGGCAGTCACAGGATTTATTGAAAGCCTTGCCAAAGGCATACGAGAGCGCAGCACGGATTTTCGATGGAATGATGCAGGGAACCTTCTCGTAAACTTCCCTGACCGGGACACGCAAAAAGCCATCGCGGATTTCCTCGACCGCGAGACCGCCCGCATCGATCAACTGATCGAAAAGAAGCAGCGTTTGGTGGGGCTGGTAAAGGAGAGCGAGTTCGCGCATATCGCGCAGAAATTCTCGCAACTTGATGCACGCACATGGCGCGTGCGCCATCTGGGCAAGCTCAGAAACGGCGCAGGCTTTCCTGTCGATCTTCAAGGCGACCCGTCGCAGGCTATCGCTTTCTTCAAGGTCAAGCATCTTAAAGTTCATGGCCTCGACGCCGCCATCACGGAAACAACCGATACAGTCTCAGAAGAAACAGCTCGGTCCTTGCGTGCCACGGTTTTTCCCAAGGGCACTATCGTCTTTGCAAAGATCGGAGCGGCGCTCCTCCTGGGGCGGTTCTCGATGCTTGGCCGCCCAGCTTGTATCGACAACAACATGTCGGCCTTTGTGCCGAATGCCAGTTTGATCGAGCCGAATTTCGCACTTCTCGGCTTGTCTCAAGCTGATATGACCACGATGGTCCAGCCAGGTGCCGTTCCATCACTTAGCACCGAGGCATTCTACAGTTTTGGCATACCGCTTCCTCCTAAGGAGGCGCAGAGCAAATTTGTTGACGAATTTCGTAGATGGCGTGCAACGACAGTTCAGATTGTCGGGAAGACGCAGCAGTCGATTGCCCGACTTCAAGAGTTTCGCTCCGCCCTGATCACAGCCGCTGTCACAGGTCAGATCGACGTGACGACCTGGGGCAAGCAGGGGCAGACCGACCGTCGCCTTGATGAGATCGAGGAGGCGATGCAGGCATGACCAGACTTTGGATCGTCAGGGCGGGGGCACATGGGGAACGGGAGCTTGCAGCTATCGACCAGAGCAAGCTGTTCCCCGGTTTTCTGGAAGTCGGCGATCTGAGCACCTGTGCGGATCGTGACGCGGTGCTGGCACAGCTCCAAGAGGTGATGCCCGATCAGGGCAAGAACCGCCTGCGCAATTTCGCTGCTCAGCTCAACCAGTTCGTGAACCGGATCGAAATCGGCGATGTCGTGGTGATGCCGCGCAAGGTGACGAACGGCGTGGCCATCGGGATCGTGACGGGCGACTACCAGTTCGACGCGGACAGCGACTTCAAGCACGCGCGCACCGTCGAATGGAAGGAAGAGTCGCTGCCCCGCGATACCTTCAAGCAAGACCTGCGACACTCCTTCGGTGCGTTCATGACAATCTGCCAGATCAAGCGCAATTCAGCGCTTGAGCGCGTGCAGGCCGTTCTTGAGACTGGCACCGATCCCGGCGCGCTCCTGGGCAAGCAGGGGCACGCCCCGAAGCCCTTGCCCGTGAATGGGACAGACGAGGACGAGACCGAGGCCGAGACCGAGGACGAGACCGAGGCCGAAGACTACCAGACCGACATCGAGGACATCGCAAACCAGCAGATCATCTCGCTGATCAAGTCCGAGTTCGCAGGCCATGCCCTGGCCGATCTGGTGGCCGAGATCATGCGTGTTGAAGGCTACACCACCAAGGTTTCCCCGCCGGGTGCTGATGGCGGCGTCGATATTCTGGCCGCAGGCGGCACGCTCGGACTTGGCGAGGATCGCATCTGCGTGCAGGTGAAATCCGGCGACGGGGTGGCCAACCATGACGTGGTGTTGCGCCTGATTGGCTCGGTGTCGAACAGCCAGGCACAGACGGGGCTTCTGGTCAGCATTGGCGGCGTGAACGCCGTTGCCCAGAAGGAGCTGGATAGCAACTTCTTCAAGCTCCGGCTTTGGCAGATGCCCGACCTTCTGAAGGCGCTGTTTCGCACCTACGGCGAGCTCTCCGACGAGACCCGCGCCAAGCTGCCCCTGAAGCAGATTTGGGCACCGATGACGGGAGGGGCGAGCTAATGGGACAGATACAGCAACACGCTGCCGAGTATGAAACTGTTCGCCGTCTTGCCGAAATGCTGACGAGCACAAGGGAAGACTACAAGGCGACGGAGTCTTATGCGCTTTTCACCACCATCGTTTGCTGGGTTGTTCAGCGTGCGCGCACACCGGCTAATCAGAATGGCCCCGACGATGTGCAGGCACGAGAAGTAGGCATTGCCTTACAGGCGGCGCGGGTCAGTGACGCACCTTGGTTGGTGCAAGATTTACCCGAGATGACGGCATTTGATTTTTTCACCAGCATTCGCAACGCCGTTGCTCATGGTGACGGTCGTCAGATCAGGCCATTGAACGAGAATGGATTTCTGACAGGTCAGATCGTTCCGATAGCTGGAAGGCGGCTTCGATTGCGGCGTGCTGACATGAACCGTCTAGGTTGTGCACTTGCCAACCTGTTTTGCGAAACGATGGCAGCGTATGAGCAGGAGGGTGATCTGCAAGAAGCGGCTGAACAATTTGAAGCAGCCGAGGCGATGCCATGACCGAAAGAGACCCGCGCCGCCATCCCTTGTTCTGGGTGCCCGATACAGAATTTCAGAGATTTGACGAGTGGAGCTTCCCGAAGTGCTTTTCTTTCGGGGACATGGATATTTTGGAGGAGCATAATTTGGGAGATATTTCAGACAATTACTTTCGGTGCGGCGAGGCGCTGATCGAGCAGATTTACAGCAACGACATCGAGGATTTCGTCGCACAGTTCCCGATCATCTATCTGTTCCGGCACGCCTTCGAGGTGAAGCTGAAGCAGATCATAGAGGCGCAGACCGGCGAGAAGATCGACCGTGGACACAGCCTTCATGGGCTCATGAACAAGGTTACAGGGCTGGACGCTTGGGTTCAGAAGCGCTTGCAGGAGCTCAACGACATCGACCCCGGCTCGACCAGACTTCGTTATGGCGGCGTCGGCACCAAGGCGAGGGATTATCTCGGCACTGATGTGCGCTTCTTCCACGAGGCGATGTGCGCCCTTCGCGACTACCTTTCCGCCTTCACGGCAGCACAGGCAGGGAGGGTCGCGTCATGACGGTTTCCGCCCACAGCTTGCACAAGGAAAAAGTCCTTCAGGATCATCTCATCGCAGAGCTTGTGAGGGGAGAGGGTTACGAACGCCGCGACCCGAAGGTCGATTATGACCGCGCCCTGGCAATGGATCGGGCGCTTGTCCTGCGCTTCATCCAGAGCACGCAGCCTGAGGCGTGGGAAAAACTCACGCAGCACTACACCGCTTCCGCCGAAGACGTGTTTTTCAAGCAGCTCGACAAGGCGCTGAAGGATCGCGGTCTCCTCGATGTGTTGCGCAAGGGGATCAAGATCGTCCCAGGCATTGCGCTCAGCCTTTGCTACTTCCGCCCTGCGAGCGCCTTGGAGCCCAAGCGTGTCGCCGAGTATCAGGCCAACATCCTGTCCGTGATGGATGAGGTCGAATACAGCCAGAAGCACGGTGGTCGCCTCGACGTGGTGCTTTTTGTCAACGGCTTGCCCGTTGTCACCATCGAGGCGAAGAACGTCCTGACCGGCTCGACCTTTCGCAACGCTGAGAAGCAGTACCGCGATGACCGTTCACCGGCAGGCGAGCCGCTTCTGACCTTCAAGCGGGGAGCGCTTGTTCACTTTGCGCTCGACGAGGATAACGCCTCAATGACGACACGGTTGATGAACGGGAAGACCCGCTTCCTGCCGTTCAACCGAGGCCGCGACGGCGGCGCGGGCAACCCCGATGTCGAGGACGAACACCGCATCGCCTATCTCTACAAGTCAGGCGTATGGGGCGAGGCGATCTTTTCCCGTTCTGTGCTCCTTGATGTGATCGGGCAGTTCATGGTCATGGAAGTGACGGGCAAAGACGAGGTGATGATCTTCCCTCGTTTTCAGCAGCTCGACGCGGTGCGCAAGATCATGGCGCACGCCAAAACCCACGGCACCGGATCAAATTACCTGATCCAGCACTCGGCGGGCTCAGGGAAATCCAACACCATCGGCTGGCTGGCGCACCATGCGATCAACTTGCATGACGAGGCCGACAAGCAGGTTTTCAACACGGCGATCATCGTGACCGACCGTGTGGTGCTCGACCGGCAGCTCCAAGGAACGGTGACGCAGTTTGAGCAGACGACAGGTGTGGTCAAGAAGATCGACGGCACCTCTCGCCAACTGAAGGATGCCATCGCCAAAGGGGCGCGGATCATTGTCACGACGATCCAGAAGTTCTCGACCGACCATCTGAAAGAGCTCTCAGGGCAGGGGAACCGCACCTTCGCGGTCATCGTGGATGAGGCGCATTCCAGCCAATCAGGTAAGAGCGCCCAGGCGATGACGGACGCTCTGACACGCGAAGCCAATTCAAGCGACGACATTGAAGACCTGATCGCCGAATACCAAAAGGCGCGCGGTCCACAGGCCAACATCAGCTTCTTCGCGTTCACCGCCACGCCGCGCAATGTCACCTTGGAGCGCTTCGGTGTGAAAGGTGAGGATGGGCTCCCCCATCCGTTCCACCTCTACTCCATGCGACAGGCTATCGAGGAGAAATTCATCCTCGACGTGCTTCAGAATTACATGACCTACAAGGCTTACTACCAGCTCGAAAAGGCCATCGAGGATGATCCAGAGTTGAGCGGGCGGAAAGGGCAGCGCAAGGTCGCGCGCTATGCCAGCCTGCATCCGACTGCCATCGGACAGAAGGTCGAGATCATAGTCGAGCATTTCCGCCGCCACGTCATGCACGAGCTGAACGGGCAGGCCAAGGCGATGATCGTCACCCAGAGCCGCGAGCACGCGCTCAAATACTTTTTCGGCGTGCAGACCTACATCAAGGCGCAGGGCTATGCTGATCTGAAAGCGCTTGTCGCCTTCTCCGGTGATCTGGACGTGAACGGCGAGCCAACGACTGAGGCTGACCTCAACGGGTTTGCCGAGACCGAGCTCCCTGGTCGCTTTGATGGCTTCAAGCCTGACGGGACACCATATCCCGACACCTACCACATCCTGATCGTGGCCGAAAAATACCAGACCGGCTTCGACCAACCCAAGCTTTGCGCCATGTATGTGGATCGGAAACTTTCCGGGCTTCAGGCAGTGCAGACGCTCTCCCGCTTGAACAGGACGCGGGCAGGCAAAGACCGCACCTTCATCCTCGATTTCCAGAACACCATTGAGGACATCCAGACCGCGTTCCGTCCCTTCTATGAAGCGACTACGGTCGAGGCGATGTCAGACCCCAATCAGATTTATGATCTGGAAGGGCGGCTCTTCAAATTCGGCTATCTCGACAAGGATGAAATCGAACGCTTCTCGCAGACCTACTTCAAGGGACCGCTCAGCACCGCCGACAGGCCGCGCCTTGAGGGGCTGGTGCGGCAGGCCGTCGCTCGCTTCGAGGCCGATGACGATGAAGGGCGGCAGGAAGAGTTTCGCCAGCTCCTCAAGAGCTTCAATCGCTTTTATGCCTTCATCGCCCAGGTCATCTCTTTGGAAGATACCAGCCTTGAAAAACTCGCCTCATATGGCGGCTGGCTTTCAAGGCTACTGCCCAACCGTGAGCTTCCGCCTGAAATCGAGATCACGGAGGAGATGCTGAGCCTGCAAGCGTTCAAGGTGGACAAGAAGGAACAGGGCAGCGCGTCTCTCTCCCCTGGCGACACGCAAGCTCTGGCTGCGATCAGCGAGTTTGGTGCCAAGCCATATACGGAGGACGAAAAGAAAGAGCTGTCTGAGATCGTTCAGGCGTTTAATGACCGTCACGGCACTCAGTTTTCCGAGGCGGATATGATCCGCTTCGAGCAGGTTAACCGCGACATTCTCGACGACAACCTCTCCGAGATGCTCCGCAACAACCCTCCCGACGTGGTTTACTCCGCTTTTGCCCAGGCGTTCTTTCAAGGGGCGATCCGCATGTTCCAGCGGGACAATGAAATGCGAAACATCGTGCTGTCTGACCCGGAAGCCCGTGACAAGGCCACACGGCACTTTTTCAATCGTGCTTTGCGCGAAGCGCAGGAGGCAGGTTGATCCTTGTCCTTCCCGTTATCGCCCCAGACCATAGACGCCATCGCGGAGATCATCAGCGGCGGCGGCGGTAATGATCCCGAGCCGCCTGTCGGCATCTACCGCAGCGGGCCGAAGATCGAGAAATTCATGCGGGGCTGCAACGTCGCGTTCAAGGTCGATGGCTCGCGCGTGCCATCCCTGGTGCAGCGCCTCATCAACATCAACAACGGCTTCGAGGCCGAGCAGGTGCTCCCGAGGATCATCGAGGCAGCCGCCGATCCCCGCGATTTCATCCATGAGCCTGAACGACATACTGCCGTGCTCGACTATCTCAACCGGGCATTGCGCTTCGACGGCTTCGAGGTTCAGCAGCAGGGCGGGCGGATGCGTCTTATTGAGGCGGGCAAGAATGTGCCCGTGCTGGCGGAGCTGGCCGGGCTGTCCGAGGTGATTGACTTCGACACGGTGAGCCGCGATCTGGATCGTGCCCTCGAACACAGTCAAACCGACCCCGAGGATGCCGTCACCGCCGCGTGCAGCACGGTCGAGAGCGTGTGCCGGTCGATCATCATCGAGCTGGGGCAGCCGCTCCCTGCCAAGAAGGACGTGCAGGGGCTCTATAACGCCGTGAAGCAGCCGCTTGGCCTGTCTCCCGACCGCTCTGACATCGACCCCTTGATCGCGAATGATGTGCGGCAAATCCTTTCCGGCCTGGCCACGGTCATAGGCGGGGTAGGGGCTCTTCGCACCCACGGCGGGGACGCCCATGGGCGCGAGAAGGGCTATGCCCGTGTTGACGCGCGGATTGCCCGTTTGTCGATCCATGCTGCGAGTACCGCCGCGCTTTTTCTCATCGAGACATGGCAACGCAAGTTCCCCGCCCGCCCGCTTCCCAAAGCAGGCGATCCTGAAGGGTAACGGCCAGCTTCATTCGCAGCAGCGCCGGTCTTGGCCGGTCATCTCTCCTTCGTCTTTGAGGAGGGCTGTGAAGGCGCTCGCGCCCATGCACGGCCTTGATCCACGGTGAACGTGACAGCGGGAGCCGGTCGATGGCGCAACGGCGCGCAGGGGAGTTTTTTCGCCTGCCGCGCGCGGCATTCCCCGCCCTCCAAAAAACACCCCCTTCGCCGTCTTTTCCTTCGGAACGCCCTTCGGGTGCGCCGCCCGTCTCCCGCCGTCTGATCCGTCCCCGTCAAGGCCGCGCATGGGGCGCTGGCCAAAGCCCAAGACGAGGAGAGACGACATGCCCACCAAGACCAAGAAGCGCTTCGATGTCTATGAAGCCGTTACCAACCAGATCATCACCGCCATTGAGGCGGGGGCGGGGCAGGTTGCCATGCCCTGGCACACGAGCGGCGCGGCGATCACGCGCCCGAAGAACATCTCGACGGGCAACGCCTATCGCGGCGTCAACACGGTTGCCCTCTGGGCTGCGGCCGCGACGAGCGGCTACGCCGAGGGGCTCTGGGGCACCTACCGCCAATGGCAGGACCGTGGCGCACAGGTCCGCAAAGGCGAGAAATCCTCGCTCATCATCTTCTACAAGGAGTTCGAGCGCGATGACGAAGAGCGGGAAGACGGCCTGACCAATTTCGACCGCCGCTTCATGGTCAAAGCCTCCCGCGTCTTCAACGTCGAGCAGGTGGACGGCTACGAGCGCGAAGAGATCGACGCGGCCGCCGATCCCATCGACCCTATCGCGGCGGCTGACGCCTTCATTCAGGGCACGGGGGCGAGTGTCACCGAGGGCGGTGACAGTGCCTTCTATCACCGCACCCATGACAGTATCACCATGCCCGACCGCTTCCGCTTCAAGGACACGGACACGAGCACCGCCACGGAAAGCTGGTATGCCGTGCTCCTGCACGAGCTGACCCACTGGACGGGCGCGGAATCCCGCATGGCGCGTGAGTTCGGCGAGCGCTTCGGCGATGACGCCTATGCGATGGAAGAGCTGGTCGCGGAGATCGGTGCGGCCTTCCTCTGCGCCGATCTGGGGATCACGGCGGAGCCGCGCCCCGACCACGCCGCCTATATCGACCACTGGCTACGCATCATGAAAGGCGACAAGAAAGCCATCTTCGCCGCCGCAAGCGCGGCTGCCAAGGCCAGCGACTTCCTCGCCAGCCTTCAGCCCGAGAGCGAAGAGACCCAAGCGATGGCGGCCGAATAGGCCGCCTCTTCACCCCCTCTTTCCGGCACGGGGGAGGGGGTTTTCGCCCCGATCACAGCGAGCACCGCGAGGACGCGCGAGAACCGTGATAACGTCGAGCACCACCCAAACCCTCTACGGCGTTGGTTTCGCGGCGGTTTTCAGGTAGGGTTTCGCCAACTCAGATGTTGAGTTAGCGCGATTTTCGCCATCCCCGCTTTTCAGATTAATCCGAAAAGCGGCTTCAAAGCCCAAGGCGCGAGATCTAAGCATTTGAAAATAAACGGTTTTGCGCGCATATTAGCCTTGTCGCCGATGAGAGGATCAACATCGGAGCGAGCGTCCAAACCTCGCACCGCCGCAATCACCGACGACAGGGCTGAAGGTCCACACTTCAGCCCGTCCCCTTTAGCATATGAGGCTCCCATGGTCAGGACACCCAAGAAGAAAATTTCCAAGAAAATCACAGACCTTCGCACGCGGCTCTGGCCTGACCTGTCTCCCGACGATCTGTGGCACCGCAATGTCTATGACGGCTTCACCTCCGTCCCGCGCACGATGCCACTGATCATGAACATCATTGATGACCTGGCACCGGGCAGCAAGCGCACCTCGATGACCTATCTCGCCCTTTGGGGGCAGGCGTTCGACGAGATGTATGTCAGCTTGCAGAACGCGGACGAGCTCGCCTTTCATTCGGGTTACACCGGCCAGCGGGCGGTGCGCTCCTGGAAGGAGCGGATGAGAGAACTTGCCAAGCTCGGGTTTATCCGCATCGCGGCAGGCACCGCCGGAGAGTTTTCTCACGCGGTCATCCTCAACCCGCATTTCGCCATTCGCCGTCTTCATGCGGCCGGAACGCCGGGGCTCACCGCCGCCGCCTATAACGCTCTTGTCGAGCGTGGCATTGCCATCGGGGCCGAGGACATGAATGTCCCTCTTCCCGAGGAGCGGGAGGAAGCGGCCGAGGCCGCGAAATAGCCTCAGCGGGGCATATCCGCAGAGGCTTGGAGGCGGCGGCGCTCTTCCATGACGCTCATGATCGCGCGCAGGTTCGCGAGCGCGATGCCGCGCTCCCAGGAACCGCAGGGCAGCTCTTCGAGCACGGCGTGGGTTTCATCGAACAGCGCCCAGAGGGCAGCGTCAGATAGGTTGTGCAGGTTGTCGAGGGACATGGCTTGGATCATGGCGGTTCTCCTTCTCCCGTAAGGTTTCAATTCACGGCAAGAGGGCAGGCCGGACTTCATGCGGCGCTGAGGCACCGCGCGCCACAGGCTTCGCCTGAGCAAGGCCGAAATGAACATGGCAGGAGGCGTACCGTAGCGCCTTGCCGCCAGCGTTCCATGATCTGGCAGACGGTAGGAGCAGAAATTGAAATCAGGACAGGGGGAAGAGACCCCCCCAGAGGCTATGCCCCGAGACGGCGCAGCCGCTTGTCGATCTCGGCAGGAGGCAGGAAGACTGCATCATCCGCCCGCCAGACTTGCAGGGCGGAGATGAGGTGATCGGTCTCGCAAGCTCGCGCGCCGTGCAGCTCGTCGATGATCCAAAGAACCCCGTGAACCCGCACGGCGCGCGCCGTTGCCACCTTCCGCAAAAGGTTGTCGCCCGTCAGGAGGATGCCGTTCTCCTGGCAGGTTGTTGTGACGAGGGCGAAGCAGTCATTGGCCGACAGGCGGCTATGCTCGCGCTTCAGCGCGAAGACCTGTCCGACCTCTTCACTCGGAAGGTCATAGGTGGCGAGGCCACCATCTTCGAGCATCCGCCATTCCTGCGCCGTGAAATCGAGCAGCTCCTCCTCACGGATCGGTAGCGGCACGATGAACCGATAGGGCAGCCGCAGCAGGACATGCAGCAACTCCCCCTTCTTCAGGTCGATCAGGCAGGACGCATCATTGACAACAACACAGGTCACTGGTCACGCGGCCCCCTGATGTCGCGTTCGACAACGCTCAAGGGGAGGCCGAGCATCTGCGCCGCCCGCACGGGGGAAATCATCTCTTCGCCCAGAGCGCGCCAGACGAGGCGCTCGAAGCGTTGCGGCTTCTCGAAGGCCGCGAACCCCTCGCCTGGACCGATAGGCTGCGGCTCTTCGCGCCGCCAGCCGCGCGCATAGGTCTTGAAGGCATACTCCACGGCGCTCTTCGACAGGATGCCCACCTGGCCGAGACGCACGAGCATCGCGGCGGCGGAGACGCCATAGGTGCGCTTGAGCCGCATGATCTCGATCCAGGTCATGCCGTGACGGTTCTTGCCCGCTTCCTCTTCGAGATGTTCGCGCGGGATCAGGAATGCCCCCGCAAAGCGGTGCATGGTTGGTTCCTTCTTCAGCGCGGCATTGCCGGTTTCGATGATGATGCGGTGTGCGAGCTCATGAGCGAGGTTGAAGCGCTTGCGCTCGACATTGGTGTGCCGCGAGACGACGATCACTTCAGTCGGCGCGCCTTCCGCCCGTTCGACATGACAGGCCAGCCCGTTGATCCGTTCGGGAAGATCGGCCTCGATGACCTTGAGCCCCTTGTCTTCGAGCAGGGCGGTCATACTCGGGATCGGGTCGATCCCGAGTTTCCACTCGCGCCGCACGTCTCGCGCCTTGGCGTCGATGGCCTCCTCATCGGTGACCTGATCCACGCGCAGATCGGCAAAAGGGTCATCGGCAAGGTGCAGATCGAGGATGTCCTCGATGGCGAGATAGTCTTCGAGCTTCTCGATCACGATGGCTTCGGCCATCGCGCGATCCTGCGCCGAGGCGGTCGAGTTTTTCCGCCACTCGACGCTTTCCAGGGCTTCGACCTGCCCGCCGAGCAGAAAGTCCAGCGACACGCCGAGCGCCTTGCCGAGGCCGACCAGCACCGACGAGGACGGCATCATCTTGTCCGCCTCGTATTTGCTGATGGCCTGCGCTGACACGCTTGGGGTTACGCGCTCCGCGAGCGCTTGCATGGATAGACCCGCCCGCTTGCGGGCAAGTCGCAGTCTTTGTCCGAACATGGTCCTCTCCCGGCGGTTATTGTTGTGGTTGATAAACGCCATTTACTACTGTATATTTAAACACAAGGTTGGAGAATCGTCAACCGAAATCGACATATGAGGTTTGAAATGTCTAAGAAAAATCAGCATGTTGTGCCGCATGAGAGCGGTTGGGCAGTGAAAGGAGCGGGCAATGAGCGCGCGTCTTCTGTCCACGGCACGCAGCGCGAGGCCATCGCGGCCGCGCGGGAATCCGCTATTCGCCAGGGCAGCGAGATGCTCATCCACGGCGAGAACGGTCGCATCCGCGAGCGTAACACCTACGGCAACGATCCCTTCCCTCCGAAGGGCTGACACGAAAGGAACAGCCAATGGCTGGCATCGAAATGCGGCTGGGTGGCCGCAAAATCACGTCCGCATCCCAGCTTCAGCGTGAGCTGACGCGCAGCATGGAAAAGCAGGTCGAAGACAACCTGAAAAAGGCTGCCGGTCCCGGCGTGCGGATGAAGAAGACCCGCGACGGATACACCTTCGAGGGCACGCCCGAACAGATCGAGCGCATGAAGAAACGGCTGCGCTGACGTGGCCGCTGAAGCCGCACATAGCGTCTTCGCCTCCCCAACTGGATCGCCCCTTCGGGTGGTGATCATCAACTCCGGTCGCTGAACCGCCGCTTGCAGCGGGAGATGCGGAGTTCTTCTTTCGGTCAGGGCATCTCGCCCGCCACGGCTGCCGCGCTTGCCGCCAGCCGTAACCATGTCCCCGACATCTTGGGTTTTCCGGCATCTGGCTCCCGCACGTGCGCGCGCCTTCGCAGGGTGCGGCCGTTTCACCGACAGGGCAACGTCTCCCGCTTAGGTATCTGTCCTCTAGTCTAGTCCGCTGATCTGACAGGCCGCGCCTTCGGATCAAGGGGTGCCCGCACCACTCGGGGCAGGCCCCGACCGTGTTACCCCTGTGCTCCTTCAGGCTCCTGCGGCCTGTCTGCCTCTTTCGCGTCCGAGAGGACGAGAAACCGAAACGAAAGAGGAGACGACCCTTATGAAACTGTTCCCCCAACCCATCATCGAGAAGCTCGCCGAGAACGGGCGGGCTAACGCCGAAAGGATGGCCGATGACGGCGACACCCACGATTTCTTTCCTGTGGTGAAGCTCTTCACGCCTGATGGCGCAGCGACCTGGCTTCTCTCCGAGATCGACCCTGACGATCCCGACATCGCCTTTGGCCTGTGCGACCTTGGCGTCGGCTGCCCCGAGCTTGGCAGTGTTCGGATCAGCGAGATCGAATCCGCGCGCGGCAGGCTCGGAATGCCCATCGAGCGCGACCTTCATTTCAAGGCCAGGCATCGGCTGACCACCTATGCCGACCAGGCCCGCGCAGCAGGGAGGATCATCGCATGAGCACGAATATCCGCCCCGAGCACGTCAGCGCCTTCGAGGCGCTGACCAGCGGCGAACACAGCAACTTCGCGCTGTTTTCCTGCTTCATCGGCGGACAGCCTGCCGCCGCCATCGTCGCCGTGACCCCGCCTGCGGGCGAGGACGGCGAGTACCGGATCACCCCGCTCTTCGTCTCCGTCACGGAGGACATGGCGCTGACCGATCACGCGGGCGTGCCCGCAGGAGGTGCCGCATGACCTACGAAGTTCAGCAATACACGTTCTGTGAGGGATGGGTGAACACCTGGCAGGTTCACCATGAAGACGGCACCATCGCGCCCGAAACCTTCGCCACCGTCGAAGAGGCGCAAGCCGCCCTCGACGAGTTCTTCGCCGAGATCGCCGATGAGATCGCTGCGGGGCAACGCCCCGCAGATAACGGCTACGACCGCGAGGAGTTTCGCATTGTAGCGGGAGGCGCGTCATGAGCGCCTTCGACACCACCGATCATCACATGGACTGGGAGGGCATCGCTCTCTTGGTCAAATGGTGTCCGCACTGGCTTGGCGAGGACGCCTATTACCCGATTGCCCATCTCGAAATCCATGCTGCGAACAAGACCCCGCTGCCGATCACGGACACGGGCTATCGGTCTCATTTCATCGACAAGGACGCAGTCGAAGCCTTGGGCGGTCCTGTGGCCTATGCCCGCGCCTGGCTTGATGAGGCGGCAGCCTCGCCCGAATGGAAAGCCAAGGTGGCAGCCTCGCGGCAGCTCTCGCTCTTCTAACGTGTCCGGTCTGTCATGGTTTGCGCCTCTCCTCTCTTTTGCGAGGGGAGGCGGCGCACCTATGCGCGGGCCTTGACTGACAGGGAACTTGGCAGAAGCCGCCGGTCGCGCGAAGGGGATGCCCGCACCACTCACGGCGCAAGCGCCCTGACCGTGTTACCCCTTGCCCGCCCGTCTTCAGGCATTCTGCCGGATCGTCCCCATCAAGGCCGCGATAGGCGCGGCCGCCAAGCAAAAGGAGACGAACCATGACCAAGACGACCAACACCACCGAGAAGAAGAGCAACCGCCCGACACATACCCTGTTCCATGTCACGGGCGAGGGAGACGCCCAGAACTGGACCCGCATCGGCGCGGGATGGGCGCATCAGGACGGGAAGGGCTTCAACCTCGATGTCGAGATGATCCCGATGAAAACCGGCCGCTTCGTCGTGCGCGCGGCCAAGCCGAAGCGGAAGGAAGAGGGGCAATAAGCCCCTCTTTTTCCTTCTTATCGGTTAACCATTTGATTTCATGAATGGTTTATGTTATTATCAAAGTTATAACAGGTGAAAGGAGACCGAACATGACCAGTCTCAAAATCCGCCAGGTCGGCAACTCGCTTGGCGTCGTGCTGCCCAAGGACTTGCTTGCCAAGCTCAACGTCAAGGACGGTGACAACCTGTTCCTGGTCGAAACGCCTGACGGCGGTCTCAAGATCACGCCCTATGACCCCGAGTTCGACATGCAGATGCGCGCCGCACGCGAGGGCATGAACGAATATCGTAATGCCCTGAAGGAGCTGGCGAAGTGATCGAGCCCATCTGGATACGCCGCGACGTGATCGACACCATGCACGACCTGCAACTGGTCGAGCATGGCGGCGCAGCGGGTATCCGAGATGAAGGGCTTCTGGACTCGGCGCTTGCCAAGCCCCGCAACAAACATGCCTATGGCGAAGACAACCTCTGTGAGCTTGCCGCCGCCTACGCCGCCGGAATCGCCCGCAACCATCCTTACATTGATGGCAACAAGCGCACGGCCTTTCTCGCGGCCTATGTCTTCCTGAAGATCAATGGCCTCCACCTGGTCGCAAGCGAGGTCGAGGCGGTTCAAATGACCGTTGATCTTGCGGCAGGCAGTCTTGATGAGACTGCTTTTGCCGCGTGGCTACAGGCCAACTCCCAGCATAAATAGATAGATCACTTGGCTGCTACCGCATGACAGGCCCGCCGCGCGGCACTGATCTGCCGATTTGTGCCGAGCATGGGCGCAGATCGAGCGCCTCGTCGATGAGGGCCGCTATCGCGCCCATTTCCTCGGGATAGCCGCGTTCATGGCGGAGCAGTGCGTCGGGGCATGTTGCGCTGCGCGCTGTCCAGATGTCGGTGTTCAGGCTCGCAAGCATCCCTGTGAGCGCCATCATATCCCTTGGCTCGTCCAGCAAACGTCTGATCGTTGTTTCTTCCACCTGCTCGACGCCCAGGATGACGCGGGGATGCGTCGCCTCGGCTCCTTGCTTCCGCTCGCTGATCCGCCCGTGCAGGAAGGTAAGCAGATCGCGGAACATGAGCCCTGTAGCCGTGCCGCGCAGCGCCACGATCCTGTCCAGCAGATCGTCCCGCGTTTGGTGATGCACCAGTTTGTTGAAATGTTCGCGCAGGTCGCGCCCTGTTCCCTTATCTTTGGAAAATCCCATCTTCCGCCGCCGCAAAGTATTGTTTTTACACAATTATACCATGTGTGAGGCGCGGATTGCGAATTTCGGCCCGCCACAGCCCAAACAGCGAGGGGGTAGAGCGGAATCCTGAGCGCGTTTTTGAAGGCGCGGTGAGCAAGCTCCCATGTGTCCCTTTCGGCGTTTTTCCCGCGCCGTTCATCCGCCCTGCCGTCATGCCCTCTACCAAGACGCGCGCCCCGCGCAACGGTCTGCCCGCCCCACCTCTTCGAGCCGTGTTGACCGTTCCCCCCGCCAAGGCAGGGTGCGCGGCGCTTTCGCGCCTTCGGTTTTTCGAGGGGCATCGGGCGGAATGAACCGGCCCGTGTCACTTGAAAGGAGATCCGATCATGGGAGATCGCGCGCTTATCATTTTCAAAAACAGCTACTCTGTATCCCCGACCGTCTATCTGCACTGGGGCGGCATCGACGTAGCGGGCTACATCGAAACCCTGCGCCGCCTTACAGGCGATGAGGAACTCACCCCGAGCTACGCGGCGGCGCGGCTCATCGGCATCGCCCACGAGGATACGCCGGGCGTCATGTCGATTGGCGTCTACAGCACAAGCGACGAGCTGGCGGACTCGATCCTCAAGGACGAGGGCGACCAGATTACGGAGCAATCGAACGGTGACGCGGGCATCGTGATCGTCAGCACCAAGGACTATTCCTGGCAAGCCTATGGTGGTTATCTCGCCCAGAATGATGATGAGGAGGCTGCCTAATGGACGCTTCCCGCGAACCAGTGACAGAGGCGCGCGAGCGCGCCCTGTCCCACGCCGACATCACCGAGGGCGTGCGCCGCGCCACCTCCTGTCTCCCGAAATGGTATCCCGAGGCGATCACGGTCGGCATGACCGATGACGAGCTGACGGCCGCCTTGCAGCGTGTCCTGGGCATACACGGCGGCAGCGGCGCGCGCGGCTGCCTGCATGTCGAGTATCAGGGCGCAGGACTCAAAATCTGGGTGTCCTGGGCGCTCGTGAACAACTACGGCCGACCACCGACCGTTCAGGGCCAGCGCACGGTCGATCTGGTGCGAATGATCTACGACATTCCCGATCCCAGCAACGCGCAGGCTTCGTTGTTCTGACAAAGCTGTATCGCTACCGCTTCCGACTTGCGATCACGCATTTGTGAACAGGTTTTTGAAGAAATTCGCCCTCAACCCGCCATTCAGCGATCCGCCGAAGATAAATACAACGGATGCACCAAGCATCCGCTTAAAAACAATAACTTACAGGAGGCGGATTATGTTAGTATCAATTTGCTACGCTATCATCGCAGTAGCGTATATCGTTCTTTCCATTCATTATATGATGTAAGAACTGGGCGGCGGTTTCGCCGCCCTTTGTCGATCTATCCGACGCGGATGATCGACATCACCCCCGAACCAAGCAATACCCGCGCCGCCGCTTCGCGGATTCGAGCTTTTGCAAGGCCGCTTCGGCGAGCTCCGCCGCCTCGAACCACTCTTCGAGGGCTTGTCCCTTGCGGCTGCCGATCCGTCCCCATTCGCGGATCAGAGCCCATCCGCCGAAGAGCGTCCGCTCGACGCGCAGATGATAGAAACGCCGCATGTTGCGATCCTCATCGACACGATAGAGCGTGATCATGTCTCGCCCTCTTTCTCAGCGCTTTGCGCCCGCGCGGCGGGCAGGTGCCGGTAGAGCGTGGCAGGCGAAACATCGAGCCGCTTGGCGACGTTTTCGACCGTGATCGACTTGTCGGCCAGCATGGCGCGGGCAGCTTTCAGATCATCTTCCTTCAGCTTCGAGGGGCGTCCGCCCTTGCGACCGCGTGCCCTGGCTGCATCGAGACCCGCCCGCGTGCGTTCGCGGATGATTGAACGCTCGAACTCAGCCAGAGCACCGAAGACATGGAAGATGAGCTTACCGCCTGCCGTTGTCGTGTCGATGGCTTCCGTCACGGAGCGGAAGCCGATCTCGCGCTCTTCGAGTCCTTCGACGGTCTCGATGAGCTGCTTCATCGACCGCGCCAAGCGGTCGAGTCGCCACACGACAAGCGTGTCACCCCCGCGCATGTAATCGAGAGCGGCCGTCAACTCAGGGCGCTCGCGCTGCGCGCCTGACGCCTTCTCGACGAAGACCTTCTCGCAGCCCGCCGCCTTCAGGGCGTCAAGCTGAAGCTCCGGCTTCTGATCCTGGGTGCTGACGCGGGCGTAACCAACAAGCATGAAAACCTCTCAAAACTTATCCAAGTGTGCCTGATTTGAGAGAGAAGTTTCAAGAGATTGTTTTGCGAGGCTGTGGACAAGATGAAGGGACGCTCAGCGCCCCTTCGGCAAAATCTCTCAGAAACGCTCGTTTATGGGAGAGGGGTCGCCCAGAAAATTTGCACCTGAAAGTATGATCTGTTATGATTTGTTATGAAAGGAGACTTCTCATGTCCAGACTGACGATCTCTGTGCCCGACCAGATGAGCGAATGGGTTGAGGCGCAAATTAGCGCGGGACGTTATGGCAATGTCAGCGAATATTTTCGCGACCTTGTGCGGCGTGACCAAGAACGCAAAGAAGCCGCTATCAATGAGCTACGCACGATGCTTGACCGCGCCGAGGCCAGCGGGATTAGCGACAAAACACTGCCTGAAGTGCTTGAAGCTGCCCGCCGAGAGGCGCGGCAGAAGGGTTTATTGAGTGACAGCGATTGAACTCACCAAGGAGGCCGAGCGTGATCTGATCGACATCTTTCTGTTCGGAGTCGAGCACTTTGGTGTTGCCCAGGCCGAGCGGTATTCTGCGGCTTTGATGGCCAAGATCGAAAGCGCCGCCGCGAACCCCAGCTTTGGCGCAGATTACGAATTTGTGCGCTCTGGCCTCCGTCGCTATGAAGCCACGTCTCATGCGATCTACTACAGGCCAACGGAAGAGGGTATTCTCGTCTTGCGTATCCTTCATGGCCGCATGGACCCTGCTTGTCATCTTATTTGAGCATTCGAGGCTCTCAAAAACGGTCGTTTTTAAGGCTCAGAACGACACATCAGCGGTTGTCAAAACTAGCAATATGAATAGGAAAATAAGAAGAATACCAATAAAAATCACACTGTTGGATAGGAAAATTTTTAAGCGCATCTCTTAAGAATCCCCACGGGTCATTGATTTTTTTTTCTTCTGCTCATGCTTTCATATGGTGCGCCTTCCAAGCTCGTGCGATGAATTGCTATGGCAGTAGCCAACGATAGTGTGCAGAGCGTTGCAATAAACCATGATTGCCAAATGCCCCACAGTGTAAGCGTATAGCTGAACCCGAAGAAGAAGCTTAATAGCAATATCTTCTTCCCGCGTGCGCTCCTTAATCCAAGAGTAAAGCGCATGATGGAAAGTATTATTAGGCAAACTAAGCCAATGCCGACAGCGCCGAGCTCAAACCAAATCTGGGTTGGAGCATTATGTGGGTGAAGACTGGCGACCTTGATGTCCTGACCTTCATAACCGGAATAATTCTCACTCAGCCCTGACATCTCACCACGATTCGGGATATGTGGAGATGTATCTAAGCCCCAGCCGAGGAGAGGCTTTTCCATAGCTCGGTTGGCAGATTGCTCCCAGATTTCAAGTCGCGAAAACACCGCTGTAGGTAGCGTGTTAGTGTCCTTCCAGGCGTAAAGATCATTAGACTTAAGTGAGAACGCAGGATATATGATAATTACACTGATTGACCCTATGAAAAACAGTCTAATCAGGAGGCGGGCAGGGAGGGAATGTATGACAAGGGTTGCAAGCAGAGTTAGGTAATAAAACAACTGAACGGAGCGATTGTCAGATGTCCACACAACAAACCAAACCAGCAAGGCGGCAACAATCCACTCTCGCTTGTCAATAAAGGGCGCAGCCATAATGAACCAAAAGGTTAATATGGCTGCGGGCTTGGTTTTTTTTATCGCATCATCGACTGACGCTGTTTCTGGGTGAAAGAAATTATATACCGGATGGTCAAAGTAGAACTCAGATATATACAAGGCACAGCCCGCGAGCAGCCCGATTTTAATGAATTTCCCAATGCGCTCAATGTCTTGCTCGCGCATGAGCTTAGATGCCTGTATGGAGAGAGTTGCAACGGAAAGTGAAAGGGTGAGTTTTATCGCCTTCTCGATGGACTCGTCCGGTGCTAGTGACCACGTTGCGCTCAAAAAGCCGTATGCAAGAAGTGTGGCAAGGAGTGCGACAGCTAACTCGCGCAAATTGGGAGAAAAGTCGCGTTGAAATACAGCGCTCCCGATAAACAGAGCTGCGCAGACGAGAAAAATAGGTGCCATTGCTTTTGGTGAAAAAGTTGCAACGGCCGGTGCGAGCGAAAAAAGTGGCGCGAGTGTAACTGCGGGAATTTGGTGCGCTGCTGGTGCGGATAATTTGGTGTCAGCCATGTATATTATCGTTAATTTATTAAAAAGGAATGACTTACCATTTTATTGGTGCGTGGTGCAATAAAAATGTAAAGTTCTGAATCTCAAGATCGCGATGAGCAGGTGTTGGAAGTAAGAGAGAAAGCTCCCATATCTCCTTTGACCTGAGGAGATCGCCATGGCGGATCGCGACGACCCGAAGCAGAAGATGCTGCGCGACACAACGAAGCCCGAGCTTCGCCCGTCCTGGGGCGTGAGCCGCGACAACGCTCCCAAGGGGGCAGCTTCGATCAATTGGGGCGACCGAGGCGTGCCCGCGCCATCCCCTGGCGGGACAGGCGCGCGCGAAAAGACCGGCCTCTTTGCAGGGCGCGGGCAGACGCAGCCCTCCTCCCCTGCCCCGAAAGCTAATCCTGAGCTCGCCAAGCCTGAACGGCTGACGGGGCTGTTCTCGGACAAAGCACGGGAAACCCGCCAAACCCAAGCAGATCGCGCGCTCAAAGGCGCGTCCGAGGGCAAGGATGCTGCGCGCGGGCCGCAAGAGACGCCCCGCGCGACCATCCAGCAGGAAAAACAGCCCGTCTTCCGCCGCCATCGCGGACGCGGCGACGAGCCTGATCGCGGGCGCTAACCTTTCAGATTGCGCCCGAGCGTCTTCAGATCGGGGTCGTTGAACCACGGCACGCGCGTGCCGACGATGGGATAGTTCGTCTCGACCAGGAGGAGCTGACGGTCGGATTTCATGACCATGAGTTCATCGGGCATGAAGAGCGGCCGTCCTGTCTCGCCATAGCTACCCGGCTCTTCGGCCATGCCCGTGAGCGCTTGCCTAACCTGGCCCGAGATCGTCTTTGCCGTCTTGGTGCCGCAGAGCGCCGAGAAGTATTCCGCCGTCATCTTGTCGCGGCTGCCGAAGTATTGCAGCACGCCCGAATTGCCGACGAAGGTTTCCCAGCCCTTGCCGTAGATGCGTTCGAGCTGAGAGAGGTCTTGCACGATCCCCCAGAGCTGCATCCCGAAGCCCGCCATCAGGCCGAAGGCGGTCTCGACCGGCTTCAGCCGTCCGAGCGCGGCCATCTCATCGAGCAGAAACAGCACGGGCTGTTCGGGTTCCACGTCGATGTTGCGGGCATTCTCGATGATCGCAATCGAGATGATCAGGCGCAGCCAGCGGTCGAAGGTCGAGAGCCTGTCCGCAGGCAGGATGACATAGATCGAGAGCTTTTCCCGCTTCATGTCGCCGAAGCGGAAATCCGAGGCTGCCATGTTTTCACGGATGCGCGGGCTGTCCAGGAAATGCGTGTGCGACTGCGCCGTCGCCAGCACGCTTGAGCGCATCTTCGGCTCCTTCTGAAGCGCCCGCGCCCCTGCCCCGCGCACGGCAGCATTGTCAGAGGCCATCATGCGCTCGAAGAGTTCATCCATGTCTTCGTCATCGCCAAGGAGGAGATCGCGGACGCGCGGCAAATGCCGATGTTCGGCCTCTTCAGGCGCGGTCGCCACATAGAGCAGAAGCCCCATAAGCAGCGCCTTGGCCTCCTCGTCCCAGAACTTCGCATCCCCGTCGCCGACGACCACAAGCGCGTCGGCGAGGATCATGGCGTTCTCGATCAGATCGGGGCTGGCCGCATCGAGAAAGTCGAGCGGGTTGAAGCGCGAGGGCGTGCCGCCCTCGAAGAAGCTCGCCCCGATATTCCACGGATCGAGCGCCTGCACGTCATGGCCGAGGCGGTGGCGCTGCTCCGCCGTGATCATGAGGTTTTCACCTTTGGGGTCGATCACCAGCATCGAGCCGTCATAGGTGAGCAGGTTCGGGATGATCGCGCTCACCCCCTTGCCCGCCCGCGTGGGCGCGCAGGTGAGAAGGTGGCGCTGCCCTGCATAGCGCAGCAGGCTTTCCCCCTCGTTGTCCTCAAAGGTGCCGACACGGTAGCCCTTGCCATCGAGCAGCCCTGCGGCCTCGATATCGGCGCGGCGGGCAAGCCGGGCCGAACCATAGGCATCGGTTGAGCTATCGGGCGCGCGCACGAAGAAATGCACACCGGCCATAATCCCGCCCACAAAGCCGACAACGGCCAGCGGCGCGATCAAGGTCGCGCCGAGGCCGGGCGTCGTGATCAGGCCGAAGAGCACCAGAGCGAGCCCCGCAAGTGCCCAGAGCGTAAAACGGGTGAAGGCAAGGACGGGCAAGAAGCCCACCATGAACGCGGCCAGCACAGCGGCGAACGCACTTCCGAGCTGCGCCTCAGCCGCCGGTCCTAATACGCTGTTGCTCTGCGCGGAAAAGATGATCACCGCTCCGATGATGAACAGGGCGGCCGGGCCAATCGCCCGCGCCAGGAGCGGGCGCTCCTGCCCCGTCGCCTTGCTCGCTTTGCGGGTGGCTTTCCGTGCCGCTGCCGCTGTCTTCTGCGCTTCGCTCACGGGATCGGCGCGGAAGCGCTTGAAGGTCTCTTCCCCTTGCGCGGCGGTTTCCTTCATCCGCGCCCGAAACTCCGGTGTGAGGAGAGATTCATTCGGCTCTGACGGCGCGGCTGCGCCCGCCTGATCGCGGGGCGGAGTCTCCGCCTTCCTCTTCGCCGCTTCTGAAATCTTTGACTTGGAAAACATGGACAGACTCCACCTGTCTGGGTTGGCTTAATGGGTTCATGATGGAAGCGGGCGAGCGAAGGATCAGGACGGGTCGTGTCCGTGTGCCTGGGGCTCGCCGCTGCTTCGTCGCTCCTGAGCGACACTCGCATCGGCAGCGCCGCCCCTGCCCCCACTTTCAATTGCGGCGGGTTCGGCGGCGTGCTCCTCGAACCATAGGCCGAGGAGCTCACGGTCTTTGGCGGAAACGCTCTCGCCACTGGTGAGGCTTTTCAGCCAGCCCATGATGTTCGGATCAGCTTCAGCCGCCTTCATGGCCAGCCCGCCCAGGATAATCTTGCGGCGGGTGTCATCCTTGCGCTTTTGCGCGCGCTCTTTGGCCTCAATCGCCTTGATCTCGGCGTCGAGCTTTTTGCGCTGCGCCAGAAGCTTCGCCTTCTTCGATTGTGCATCTGCCATGAGATGCGCTTTTACCACAATTCAAGCGGTGCTTGAAGACGGGCGTGATCGCCCGTGCTGTCCTTGCAGGCCAGCGTCTCCTTTGCCTGCCCCTTGCGCTTTAAGAGCTTATTTACCATTTTGTGGCAGACTCAAAGAGAAATACTAATAGCGCGGTTATACATTGTAGTCACAATGTTCCGCGCACGTTCAACGGGGAGGTATCCCCACGCCACTAGGGCTTCCCCTCGCCTGCGCCATGAAATCATGGCTTCGGCACGGGCGCTGCCCGAACCCGCGAACGGTTTTGCGTCCGTTCGATCACCGCCTTTAGTGCCCGCCGGTTGGGGCGAGATGCGCGGGCACGAAAGCATGTGGCAGGAAGGAGGCGTCGATGGCGATCTATCGCTGCGAGTTCAAGATCATCTCACGCGGTTCAGGCCATCGGGCCTGCGCCGCTGCCGCCTATCGGGCGGGTGAGAAGATCAGGGATGAACGCTACGGCGATACCCACGACTATACCCGCAAGAGCGGGGTCGCCGCCTCCTTCATCCTCGCACCCGAGAACGCCCCTGACTGGATGAGCAACCGCGCCGAGCTGTGGAACGCCGTCGAAGCCGTCGAGCGCCGCAAGGACGCCCAGCTCTGCCGCGAGGTGCTCCTCTCCCTGCCCCATGAGCTGGCGGACGATCAGCGCGAGGCGCTTGTCCGCCAGTTCGTGCGCGATCACTTTGTCAGCCGGGGCATGGTGGCGGATGTCAACATCCACACCCATTCCCCGAGCGGCGATGAGCGCAATGATCATGCCCACATCTTGCTGACAACGCGCACGCTCACGGCCTCCTCCTTCGGTCCCAAGGAACGATCCTGGAACAGCCGCGACTTCGTGCATGACACACGCGAAGCCTGGGCCGAGGCGCAGAACCGCACCTTCGAGCGGCTTGGCCTCGATCTGCGCGTGGATCATCGCTCGCTGGCTGACCAGGGGATCGACCGGGAACCGGAACCGAAGCTCGGGCAACACGCCACGGAATCCATCCGCAACGGCGAGCCCGAGAAGGCCGATCGTGTCGTTCAGCATCATGAGACCGTCATGGAACGGAATGCTGAACGGGAGCGGCTGAAGAACGAGCGCGAGGTGATCGACCTCGCACTGGCGCGCCTGGACAGAACACGCGGCGAGCGGGATGCAAACGAGTTTGCGGAGCTCGCCGCGCACCATGCCCGGCAAATGCGGAATCTTCAGGCCGCTCAGGCGGCGTCCCTGTACGCGCTGCGCCGCGAGCAGCTCACCACCTTGCGCGCCGCCGTGAGGGCGGCGCGGGCCGATCACGACCAATTCCGCAAGGAGCTGACCCCAGGCTTCCTTCAGCGGATGGGCGAGATCGTCACGCTCAAAGGGCGTGCCATGCGGCAAAAGCGGGATAGCGCCCTGCGGGAGTTCAAATCCCAGCAGGATTCCCGCCTCAATGCCCTTCGCGCGCGGCAGCGGCGCGAGCTGGCTGCCTTGAAGGATCATCACGCCGAGGAGCTTGCCCGCCTTCGCAAGGGACAAGGCGGCGAACGTGATGATCTGGCGCTGCGCCAGCAGCAGCGCTTCGAGCGCGAGCAAGCACTCTTGCGCGCCCGTCACGCTGGCGGCGGCTCCGCGCCGCGCAGCGCGAACGAGGTGCTGTTCACGCGCCCTGAGGACGCCTCCCCTACCCTATCGCCAGAGACGCCCTCAGACACCCCCAGAGAGCCGCGTGACGGCCTCTCCGGCGTCTGGGATAGCCATGCCCTCCCGCCAAGTCCTTCCGGCGGCACGGAGGCCGCCGAGGGCGGTGAAGAGCGCGGAGAGAGCGGCGCGGGCAGTGCTGGCGGCAGTGCTGGTCTCGGCGGCAAGCCCCGCGCGGATGAAGAGGCACGCACGCCCCCTGCCCCGCCCTTGGGCGATGAGACCGCGCCGCCTCGTGAGGCTGAGCGCGATCCTGATGATGGTGTGCGGCCGTCTTCGCCTGGTCAGGCATCAGACGATACGCGGGCGCGGAACGAACGCGAGGATGACGCCCCGCGCGCCAGGACCGGCCTCTTTGCGAAAAAAGATCAGCGCGCGGCGGGTAAACCCGCCCGCGCCGAGGACGTGCTGATCCCGAAGAAAGGTGGTCGAAGGGATGCGAAGAATGCGCGCGGGCGTGCCGAGGAGCCGAAGGACAAGCCTCACTTCCTCGATCCCGATTACAAGGGGCCGAGCAAGGATGAGCTCGACCGCGCCCGCGACCTCGAAAAGGCCATTCGCGTTCACAAGGCACGGGAAGCCCGCAAGCGCGCGGCAGAGCGGCGGCGCTTGGAGCGCGAGCGCCGCAAGGATCGGGACGGGCCGGAGCGGTGAGCGAGCTTCTTGCACCCAAACGCGAATACGTGTATACACTTAAACAATAATAGGTGTGTAACCGTATAAACGTATAGCGAGGCACAATGCAGGTAATCTCGATCATTTCTCAAAAAGGCGGCGTGGGCAAAACAACGCTTGCCACTGCGCTTGCTGTCGAAGCTGGCCGCAACGGTCGGGAGGCGCTTCTTCTCGATCTTGATCCCCAGGCAAGCGCTTCCTTCTGGAACGATAGCCGTTCAGACGAGGCTGGCCCCGCCGTCACCGCTATCCCTCCTGCTCGCCTTGAGCATTATCTCAAGGCATCTGAGGGCGCGGGAGCAGATTTTGTCTTCATCGACACGCCGCCCTTTGCCAAAGACATCGCTTATGACGCGGCGAAGCTCGCCGACTTCGTACTGATCCCTGCAAAGCCAGCCGTGCTCGACATCATCGCCATGACACGCACGGTCGATCTGATCAAAGCATTCAGCAAGCGCGCCGCCGTGGTGCTGACCTTCTGCCCGCCTGTCGGCAAGGAGCTTGATGAAGCGCAAGAGGCCGTCGCCCAGCTCGACATCGAGCTTTGCCCGATCCGCATCGGCAACCGCATTGCGTTCTCCCGCGCGCAGCAGTCCGGGCAAGCCGCCCAGGAATACGAGCCGCAAGGCAAGGCCGCAGAAGAGATTAAACAACTATACGAGTATATGTGTATACACGCCGGAGGAAATTGAGATGGGAACACAAGCCAAAAAACCAAACGCTCTTCTCGCAGCAGTCAACCGCGCCGTGCCAAAGGATGAAGCTGAACCGACACAACCTGCCGCCGTAAAGGCTCCTGTTGCAAAACAGACCGCCGCCGCTCAGCCTGCGCCGCCTTCCAAGAATCAAAGGCCGTCTCGGGTCGGCACAAAGCTTATCGCAGGGCACTTCGACCCGAAAATCGCACGGCAACTACGCATCATTGCCGCTGAAGAAGACACGACCGTCCAAGCTCTTCTCGAAGAAGCTCTCGACTTGCTCTTTGTCAAAAAGGGCAGGGCGCATATCAAGGACATGGGAAGCAGCTAAACGCCCATACAGGTTTATGCGTATATTATTATACTGGTATACACATATACCGCTGGACGCCGTTGCTGTTCGGCATACACATATCAAACACGGGCGCTGCTTCGGCCCTCGCATGAGCGGCATACCCGAATTGTAAAAGGGTAGGGGGCTTACGGAGCCCCTCTTCGCTCATACCAAGACTTGCAAAACTTGATAAAGTGACGGGCAGGGTGCTTTGGCTCGATCTCCTGATCGCCGAGCCATTGCCGCCATTGGCGCTCAAGCACGTAGACATCCCATCCAGGCGCAACCATCCGTGCATCATGGTAGGCGTCGGGATCGAGCCGCCCTTCCCAGACCACCACCGCATCGCGAGAAGAAGCCGTCATCGTCCCCCGATTGCGGAACGTAACCATATCCGCGTCATCATTGACTGA
>NZ_CP015095.1 GCF_001975705.1 Salipiger abyssi | reverse complement strand
CTACAATATCCATATCAACAATATCGCGCCCGGCCCCATCGGCGGCACCGGCGGCATCAACCGCATGGCCGACGATCCCACGCGCTTTGCCGAGGAGATGGAGCGCACTGCGCTCGGTCGGGTGGGCGAGATCGGCGATATCGCAGAGGCGGTGGCGTTTTTCGCCTCGCCGGCGGGGTCGTTCATCTCGGGCGCCGATCTGCTGGTCGATGGTGGGCGGCAATACAATGTCGTACCCTCCAAGGTCCGCAACCTGCATGCGCTCTGAGCTCGGGGCGGGTAGCCTTGGGGCAATCGACAAAGGGAGTGCCATGCTCGACCGCCTGCTGAGAACTGACACCGCCGTGGCCACCTATTCCAGCGTGGTGAAGCGCTGGGAATGCGACCGCAACAACCACTGGAACGTGCAGTTCTATGTGCGCTCCTTCCAGATGGCCTCCGAGATCCTCGCTTCGGCCACCACCGGCGAGAACCCGGGATCGCAAAGCACCGCGTTCCGGCATTACCGCTTTCACGGCGAGCTCTTTTGCCCGGAAACCATGCGGGTGCTGTCGGCGCGCATCGCCGAGGGGCCCTATGCGGGCTGGGTGCTGCACCGGATGCTCAAGGGCAAGGATGACCGGCTTTCGGCCACCGCCATCGAAAAGCCCGCCTATCCGGTGGCGGATCTGCCCGCCTGCACGGCGGCGGAGCTTCAGCCGGCCCTGCCGCGCGGGCTTCCGGCGGCGCCGCATGAGCTTGTCGCGGCGCCGCGCGATCCGCAGGGCGCAGCGCTGCCCACGGCGATGGTGGGTGTGGTCCGGCCCTCGGATGTGGATCACCGCAACCGGCTGCAATGGAACGCGCTCGCCTCGCTCTGTTCCGGCGCGTCGCACAGTTTCCTCAATCAGCTCGGCCTCACGGCGGACTGGATCAACGAGAGCAACTGCAACCGCATGGCGGTGGAGATGAGCTTTACCCTGGATGGCGGCTGCGGTGCGGGCGACAGTCTCGACATACAATCCTGGGTGTCGGATCTGGGTTCGCGTCATTTCACCACGCGGCACCAGATCCTCAATACGCAGACCGGCGCGCCCTGCGCGACGCTGGAGCAGCTCTTGCTGGTGATCGACCTGGAAAAACGCAAGCCGGTGACCGTGCCGGACTTCCTGCGCGAGGCGGCGCGCGCGCATGGGCTCGGGGCGCCGGAATGAGCGCCGAGACGGTGACCCATCACGCCTTTGTGCCGGCCTGGGAGATCGACGCCAACGACCACTGGAACACCGCCTTTTACGTGCGCGCCTTTCAGCAGGCCTCCGAGCGCTTCGCGCAGGGCGTGCCCGGGCCGCGGCCCGCCGCGCCGCCGGAGGTGTTCCATGTGCGCTTCTTCCGCGAGCTGCGGCTGCTTGAAACCCTGTCCATCGGCTCGCTGCGTCTCTCGGAGGCGCGGGCGCCCTACGGTGTGGCGCATATCATCCGCGAGGGCAGCAGCGGGCGCGTCGCCGCCTCCGCGCTGGAGCTGCGTGGCGACGGGCTTGGGCCGGATCCGCAGGGGGATGAGGCCGGGGCCTACGCGCCGCGCAGCCTGCCGCCGGGGCCGCAAGGCATAAGCGATACAGGCGTGGCGCTGGCAGAGGGTCGCGCGACGGTGACCCATGCGGGCATCCTGCAACCCGGGGATTTCGACGGCACTGGCAAGTTGCTGATGAGCGCGCTGCATATGCGGGTTTCGGACGGCAACGGCCATCTCTGGCAATTCGTCGGGGTGTCGTCGGATGCGTTTTACGGGCGCGGTCTGGGCCGCGCCATTGTCGAGCTGAAGATCACCCGGCAGGCCAATGCGGCGCCCGGCACTCCGGTACGGCAGGTGTCGTGGTTCGGCGAGGTCGGGCGCAAATCCATCGAGATCCGCCACCAGCTCGAAGATCTTCGCACCGGCGCCGTGCTGTCGAGCATCAGCACCATCACGCTGATCCTCGACATGGCGGCGCGCAAATCCACCGAGCTGCCGCCGGATCTGGCCGAGGCGCTGCGGGCGTCCGGCCCCTAGCGCCGCATCAGGCAGGCAAAGACCAGCCCCAGGAGCGCAACGCCCGAAGCGGTCTGGAAGAGCGCGGTGAAGCTGTCGGAATAAAGCCGCACCACCTCGTGGCGGGTCTCTTCCGACAGCGTTTCGAGCAGCGCCGGGGTCATCTCCGAGCCCGAGAGGCCGGAGGCGGTTTCCAGCCCGGCCACCCCCAGCGCAATGATCGTGCCGTAGATGGCGATGGCCAGCGCCGCGCCCACCGTGCGCACCAGCGAGATCGCCCCGGTTGCGGCGCCGACATCGCCCTCGGGCGCGGAAAGCTGCGCGCCCAGCATGATGGCGTTCATCGCCAGCCCCATGGAAAAGCCCTGCATGACGAAGAGCCCGGCGAGATAGGGCTGCGGCATGTCATGCGGCAGCCAGGCGATCAGCCCCAGCACCAGCGCGCAGAGGCTGAAGGCGGCGCGCAGCGGCCGGGTGAAATGCACATCGCGCGACATCAGCCGGCCGGCGATCAGCGCGCCGCTCGACACGCCGATGGTGATGGCGATGAAATAGAGCCCCGCCGTAGAGGGCGACAGGCCGACGCCCATTTGCAGGAAATAGGCGAAATAGGTGATCATCCCGACCGAGATCGCACCGTTGCAGAGCGTCAGCGCCACCAGCAGCGCGAAATTGCGCTGCGCGAAGAGGGTCAGCGGCACCACCGGTTCGGGGGCGCGGCGCTCGACGCGGATCCAGAGAGCGGCGCCGGCCAGCGCCAGCGCGCCGAGGGTCAGGCTGAGCGGGCTGGCGAACCCCTCGAAAAGCCGGGCGCTGTCGACCCAGATCACCAGCGTGGTCACCGTCATGGCGAGGATCAGCGCGCCGGCATAGTCGATGATCGGCTGCCGTCCGGATTTGTGCTGCGGCATGAAATGCAGAAAGCCGAAGATCGCGATCAGCCCCATCGGCGCGGTGACCAGAAAGATCGAGCGCCAGCCGAGCGTGACCGTCAGGAAGCCGCCCAGCGTCGGGCCGATGACCGAGCCGAAGACGAAGACGAAGCTCAGATAGCTCTGAAAGCGCGCCCGTGTGCGCGGCGCGAAGAGATCGGCGCTCACCGCGAAGACCGAGACCAGCATCCCGCCATTGCCCAGCCCCTGGAGGATGCGCGCCGAGATCAGGCTGGTCATCGACCAGCTCGCGGCGCAGAGCAGCGAGCCGATGGTGAAGATCACCAGCGCGGCGATCACCACGGTCTTGCGCCCGATCAGGTCGCCCAGCTTGCCATAGACCGGCATCACCGCGCATTGTGCCAGCACATAGGCCGAGACCAGCCAGCTGAAATGCTCCGCCTGGCCAAGATCGCCGACAATGGTGGGCAGCGCGGTGGCGACGATCTGGTTGTCCAGCGTCGCGATCATCTGGGTCAGCATGAGAAAGCCGAAGACGATCAGCTGGTTGCGCGTGGGGCCCGGCTCTGAGGCGATCTGTTTCTCTGGATAGGCGCCGGAATCCTTGGGCATCGGGGTCACCGCGAACAGGGGGAGAGGGGGCGGCCCGGATGGGGCGGCCATGAAGGCGATTTACATGACTTCCGCATATATGTCAAAGTCATGCTCTGGGAGAGAGGGAAGGCAGCGCATGGACCGGACGGACAGTATCGAGCGCATCGGCGGCGGGCTGGTGCAGATGAAGCTGATGATCGGGCGCCGGGTGATCGGGCGCACGGCGATGGCCAATCAGGCGGCTACCATGGAGGTCTCGGCGCTCGACGCGCTGTCGATCGTGCCCGGCGCCGAGGAGGGGCAGGGCGTGATGATCAACGAGATTGCAAAGGCGATGCGGGTGGATCAGTCGCGCGCCAGCCGTCTGGTCTCGACCCTGGTCGGGCACGGGCTGGTGGAGCGCCGGGTCTCGTCCAACGATGCGCGCCGGGCGCTGGTGGTGCGCACGGCGCGCGGCAGCGAGATGCTGGCCGAGATCGCCCAGCTCCGCAACGCGCTGATTTCCGAGGTCATCTCCGATTGGAGCGACGCCGACGCGGACCGTTTCTCGAAGCTCATGATCCGCTTTCTCGACGGGTTCGACGCCGGGCTGTCGGAGCTGGAGCCGGAGTAGGGCGCGGGCCTCAGACCGCCTCGATGATCATCGCGGTGCCCTGGCCCACGCCCACGCACATGGTGCAGAGCGCATAGCGCCCGCCGCGCCGCTTCAGCTCATAGGCGGCGGTCAGCACGAGCCGCGCGCCCGACATGCCGAGCGGGTGGCCGAGCGCGATGGCGCCGCCATTGGGGTTCACATGCTCGGCGTCGTCGGGCACCCCGAGCTCGCGCAGGGTGGCGAGCGCCTGGCTGGCGAAGGCTTCGTTGAGCTCGATGACATCCATGTCCCCGATCTTCAGCCCGGTGCGCTCCAGCACCTTGCGGGTGGCGGGCACCGGGCCCACGCCCATGACGCGCGGCGGCACGCCGGCGGCGGCCATGCCGACGATCCGCGCCATCGGCGTCAGCCCGTGTTTCGCGGCGGCGGCCTCATTGGCGAGCAGCAGCGCTGCGGCGCCGTCATTGACGCCGGAGGCATTGCCAGCGGTCACGGTCAGATCGGGGCCGTTGACCCCGCGCAGCCCGGCGAGTTTCTCTGCGGTGGTGCCGGGGCGCGGATGTTCGTCGGTATCGACGATCATCGGATCGGCCTTGCGCTGCGGCACGCTCACCGGAATGATTTCCTCGGCAAAGATGCCCTTCTCCTGCGCCGCCTGCCAGCGCGCCTGTGACCGCGCCGCGAACGCATCCTGGTCTTCGCGGCTGACACTGTAGTCGGCAGCGACATTGTCAGCGGTCTGCGGCATGGAATGGGTGCCGTGCTCAGCATCCATCTTGGGGTTCACGAAGCGCCAGCCGATGGTGGTGTCATAGACCGTATTGGCGCGGGAAAAGGCGCTGGTGGCCTTGGGCATGACGAAGGGCGCGCGGCTCATGCTCTCGACCCCGCCGGCGAGGACGAAATCGTAATCGCCGGCGCGGATCCCGCGCGAGCCGGCGCCGACCGCGTCCATGCCGCTGGCGCAGAGCCGGTTCATCGTGGTGCCCGAGACGTTCACCGGCAGCCCGGCAAGCAGCGCCGCCATGCGCGCCACGTTGCGGTTGTCCTCGCCCGCCTGGTTGGCGGAGCCGAAAATCACCTCGTCGAGCGCCGACCAGTCGGTTTCGGGGTGACGCTCCATCAGCGCCCGGATCGGCAGCGCCGCCAGATCGTCGGCGCGGATCGAGGACAGCTTGCCGCCGTAGCGGCCGATGGGCGTGCGCACGGCGTCGCAGATGAATGAATCCATGTCTTTGTCTCCGGTAGGAATGGGCGCCGGTCCCCGGCTGTCATGAGCGGGGGCCGGCGGTCGCTGACCCGTGCCGGCCCCCCTTTCGTGCCCTTCGCCCGAATGCGAGCATCGGCGGCGAAAGGCAGGCGCGGCGGCGGGGAAGGGAGGAGGGAGGTGCCGCCGCGCCGGTCTCAGTTGCCCGTGAAACTGGGCTTGCGCTTTTCCTTGAAGGCGGCGACCGCCTCCTTGTGGTCGGCGCTGGTGCGCACCAGCGCGATATGCGAGCTGAGCGTGTCGAGATGCGAGTGCAGATCGGCGTTCAGCCCCTGATAGACCATGCGCTTGATGAAGCGGACCGAGAGCGGCGCCGCCTCGGCGATCTGCTCGGCATAGGCTTTCACCTCGGCGCGGAACGTGTCGTCGGGGAAGACGCGGTTGACCAGCCCCAGCGACAGCGCCTCGTCGGCCGCGACCCAGCGCGAGGTCCAGAACATATCCAGCGCGGCGGCGGTGCCGATGATGCGCGGCAGGAACCAGGCGCCGCCGACGCCGGGGATCAGCCCCATCTTGGCATAGGTCTCGGCCACCCGCGCCGACGACGCCATCAGGCGCACGTCGCACATCAGCGCCACGTCGAGCCCGCCGCCCACCGCCATGCCGTTGATCGCGGCGATGACCGGCTTGTCGATCTCGGCCACCTTGCGCGCCAGCGACTGGGTGTTTTCGACCATGCCCGCCTTGGCCTGCAAGGGCGTCTGCTCCGACTTGCCCTTGAAGCGGCTGGTGTCGCCGCCCGCCGAAAACGAGGTCTCGGTGCCGGTGAAGACGATCACCTTCACATCGTCGCGCGTCTTGCACTCCTCCAGCCAGGCAACCCATTGCCGGACCATGTCGTCATGGAAGGAATTGCGCTTGTCGGGCCGGTTGATCGTGATCGTGGCGACCCCGTTCTCGACCGTGAACAGCAGCTCGTCGGGTGTTGCGTCACTCATCTGTGGTCTTTCCGCTCATGCCTCGGGACGGCATTTGTACATGAAGGTGGCCATCATCGTCTGGACGACCTCGTCGCGCTGGTTCTTGAACTCGCGCTTGACCTTGACGATGCCGCGTCCGGGCTTCGAGGTCAGCCGTTTTTCCAGCACGGTGGTCTTCATATGCACCGTGTCGCCATGCAGCACGGGCTTGAGCATGCGCCATTCGTCGATGCCGATCACCGCCAGAAGCGTGCCGTCATTGACGCCGCTGGCGTAGTTCAGCCCGCCCATGATCGCATAGATCAGCGGGGCGTGGGCGATGGGCTCGCCGAAAGGGGTCTTTTGCGCGTATTCCCAGTTGGTGTGCACCTCGTTGAAATCGCCCGAGAGGCAGGCGAAATTCACGATATCGGTGTTGGTGACGGTGCGGCGCGGCGTCTCGAAAGAGGATCCGACCTCGAAATCCTCGTAATATTTGCCTCTGGGCTCGGTGGCCATCGTCGGTATCTCCTGTTTCTGTCTCAGCGTGCTTCCGAGGTGAAGACCATGGTGCAATGCGAGGACAGGATGCCGCCCTCGTTATGCACCACCGCCGCCTCGGCTCCGGCGACCTGACGCTCGCCCGCCTCGCCGCGCAGCTGGCGCACGGCCTCGACGATATCCATCAGCCCGCCGACCGCGCCCGCATGGGCGTGGCTCAGCATGCCGCCATGGGTGTTGACCGGCAGCTTGCCGCCCACCGCCGCGTGGCCCTCGGCGAAGAAGGCGCCGCCCTCGCCGCGCGGGGCGAGGCCCAGCTCTTCCAGCTCGATGATCGGCACGATGCTGAAGCAGTCGTAGAGCATCGCCAGATCCATGTCCTGCGGCCCGAGCCCGGCCATGTCATAGGCGATCCTGGCGGTGTGCTCGGCGCCGTAATCGGTGAGGCTGGGGGCCGAGGTCAGGTGTTCGTGGGTGTGCAGCTCGCCGATGCCGGCGAGATAGACCGGCTTGCCGGACATGTCTGCCGCGCGCTCGGGGGTGGTGACGACAAAGGCGCCGCCCGCATCCGAGATCAGGCAGCAGTCGAGCATGTTCAGCGGGTCCGAGATCGGCTTGGACTCGAGCACATCGTCGATGGTGATCGGCTTTTTCATATGCGCGTTGGGATGTTTCAGCGCGTGGTTGCGGGTGTTGACCGCCACCGCCGCCATTTCCTCGCGCTTGGTGCCGTATTTGTGCATATAGGCCTGCGCCACCAGCGCATAGAGCGACGGGATGCCGATGCCGTAGGGCGCCTCGAAATAGGGATGACCGACCGCGGCCAGCGCCGAGACGGCGGCGTCGCGAGAGATGCCGCTGGCGCGGTTCTCGCCGGCGCAGACCAGCACCACATCCGCCTGACCGGTCTCGACCGCCATCGCCGCGTGATGCAGCATCACCGCCGGAGAGGCGCCGCCCACCACCATGGAGCCGCCGAAGCGCGGGGTGAGGCCGAGATATTCCGCCAGCACCGAGCCCAGCATGAAATAGGGTTCGGTAAAGGAGTAGGCGGTCAGCAGCCCGTCGATCTCGGTATGTTTGATCCCGGCATCCGCAATGGCCCGCCGCGCCGCCTGCGCGTTGAGCCCCAGCCCGCTCATATGCGGCAGCTTGCCGATGTCGCTTTCCCCGACACCCACGATGACGGCACGGTTTCTCAGGCTCATTCACTGTCTCCTCACGTAGCGCGGCACGCGCGGCCCGGACCGTCTGGCCGGATATCGGGGCGCGGCAAATATTGCCGGGACAGATGCAAACCGCGTGCCAGCGCGGGTCGGCACGGGCCTGTGCAGCCGCCGCGTGCTCTGGCACGCTGGTTGCGTATGATCGTGGCATATCCGGGCGATGGCGGCCACGGCAGGTCTGCCGCCGCGTCGCCTGCGCAGGGAACCGGGCAGCACAGCGCCCGTATCAGGATTGAACAGGAAAGGACGATTGAAGAATGGACGACATGCTTCCCGAGGAAATCCCGGCGATCCGGGAGTCGGTGCGCCGCTTCATGGAAACCGAGGTCTGCCCGGTGATGGACGATTACGAGGCCCGCGGCGAGCTGCCGCGCGAGCTGATCAAGAAGGCCGGCGCGGCGGGCTATTACGGCGCCACCTTCCCCGAACATGTGGGCGGCTCCGAGATGGGCTATCTCGCCGCCGCGATCATCATCGAGGAAATGGCCCGCATGGATATCCGCTATGGCGGGTTCAACCAGAACGGCGGCAACTGCCCGGCCTGCATCTATCTCGGCGGCACCGATGAGCAGATCCGGAAATACGTGCCCGATCTGCTGGCCGGCAACGTGGTGGGCATGATGGCGCTGACCGAGGCGGGCGGCGGCTCGGACGCGGCGGGCGCGATGAAGACCACCGCCAGGCGCGACGGCGATGTCTACAAGCTCAACGGCTCCAAGATGTGGGCGACGCTGGGCGACGAATGCGATGTCGGTATCCTCCTTGCCAAGACCGATCCCGAGGCCGGCGCCAAGGGCGTTTCGGCCTTTATCGTCGAGCCCAAGAAATACCCGGGCTTCACCGCCCAGCCGATCGACGTCGGGCTGTCCAAGGCGTTCCGCGTCTCGGCGGTCTATCTCGACGATTTCACCGTGCCGGCAGAGAACCTGCTGGGCAAGGAGGGCGACGGGTTCAAGATCATCATGCGCGCGCTTCAGGGCGGCCGCGCGGTGATCGGGGCCAAGGCGCTCGGCATCGCCATCGGCGCCTATGAGGACGCGGTGCGCTATGCCAATGAGCGCGTCATCAAGGGCTCGCCCATCGGCAAGTACCAGCTCATTCAGGGCCAGATCGCCGAAATGGCCGTGGCCATCGAGGCCAGCCGCGCGCTGGTCTATCAGGCGGCGCAGCTCATGGACAAGGAGCTGCCCACCAACCGCATCGCCTCCATCGCCAAGTTCCACGCCAGCCAGACCGCCAAGTTCTGCACCGATACCGCGCAGCAGATCTATGGTGGCTACGGGCTGAGCCGCGAATACCGGATCGCCAAATACAAGGCCTATGCGGATCTGATGTTCACCGGCGAGGGCACCGCCAATGTGCAGAAAGTGCTGATCGCCGAGGACGCGCTCGGCTACAAGATCGCCGACCGGCACCACGGCAAGACCGGGCTGCGCAGCATGGCCAAGGCCGGCTGAGCCTGCCAGGACCGTAACGTAACGGAAATGGCGGCGGGCGTTCGGGCCCGCCGTCTGCCGTTTGGGGCAGGGCTCTTGACCATTCGCGCCCCGCCTCTCAGGGTGCGCCTGTCGCCTGCCACGCGGCCGGAGAGGCTCCGGCCCCAGCCCGGCGGCGCAACCGGGCGTCGTACCCCGGCAAGATCGGCAGGCAGGACAGGGGCAGGACGATGAGTGGCACGGGTTCCGGGCGGTTTCTCGCGGCGGTCACATCGCCCATCGGGCGCTTCATCGCCGCCAGCGGCCTGACCAATCTCGGCGATGGCATCGCCACCGTGGCCTGGGCCTGGACCGCCTCGCTCCTCACCCGCGACCCGCTGCTGATCGCGCTCATTGCCGTGGCGTTGCGCCTGCCCTGGGCGCTCTTTGCGCTGCCGGCGGGGATCGTCACCGACCGGACGGACCGCCGGCTGCTGATCCTGCGCATGGACATCCTGCGCGCCGCCGCCCTCGGGGCCGCCGCGCTGGCGCTCTGGTCCTCGCTGCCGCTGCCCGACCCGCCGGAGACCGGCGTCTCCTCGCTTCCCGCGTTCCTCGCGCTGGGGCTCGCGGCGGTCGTCGTTGGCGTGGCGGAGGTGTTTCGCGACAATGCCGCGCAGACCATGCTGCCGGCGCTGGTGCCGCGCCACCGGGTGGAGGCGGCGAACGGGCGGCTCTGGAGCGTCGAGCTGACCGGCAACGCGCTGATCGGGCCACCGCTCGGCGCGGCGCTCATCGCCTTTGCCCTGCCGCTGCCCTTCGCGGTCAATGCGCTGATCTATCTATCCGCCGTGCTGGTGGTGCTGGGCATCAAGGGCCGGTTTCGCGCCGAGCAGGCGGAGCGGCGCGGCTGGCGCCATGAGCTGGGCGAGGGCATCGCCTTTCTGCGCGCCTCGCCGCTGCTGCAATTGCTGGCCTGGCTCACCGGCTTCTGGAACCTGTTCTTCCAGATGGTGATGATCGCGCTGATCCTGCATGTGCAGGAAAATCTCGGCCTCTCGTCTTCGGCCTATGGCGCGATCCTCGCGGCGGGGGCGGTGGGCGGGATCTTTGGCGGCATCTTTGGCGAGCGCATCGTGCGGCGCATGGGGGCGGGGCCGGCCGCACAATGGATGCTTTTTGCCTCCGTTCCGGCCTTTGTCGGGGTCGCGCTGGCGCCCGGCGCCTGGTCGCTTGGACTGATCCTGGCGCTCTTCGAATTTGCTGGGCTGGTCTGGAACACGGTCTCGGTCTCGACCCGTCAGCGGATGATCCCCGACCGGCTGCTGGGCCGGGTCAACAGCGTCTATCGGCTGCTGGCCTGGGGGATGATGCCGGTGGGCCTTATGCTGTCCGGGCTGATCGTGCGCGGCGCCGAGCAGATCCTGCCGCGCGACATCGCGCTTACCGCGCCGTTCTGGGTCGCCGCCGCCGGCATTGCCGTGCTGACGCTGGTGGGCTGGAAGCGGCTGGGTGAAGGGCTCGCCCGCCACGCGGCGCAGAGCGCCTAGGGTGGGCAACCCTGCCCACCGCTTCACCCCGCCTTGGCGGGCAGCGCCTCCTGCAACGCCGTCCAGAGCTTGAACGGTGTCACCGGCATGTCGGGCAGCTTGGCGCCGCGCTCGGCGATGGCGTTCTCGATGGCATTGGCCAGCGCCGGCATGGCGCCCACCGTGCCGCTCTCGCCCGCGCCCTTGACGCCGGTGGGGTTGGTTGCGGTCGGCACGGGATGGCTGCCCGCCTCGATGCTGCAATAATCCGAGATCCGCGGCATGGCGTAATCCATGAACGAGCCGGTGATGATCTGCCCGTCCTCGTCATAGACCAGATCTTCCATGAGGATCTGCCCCGCCGCCTGCAACACGCCGCCATGCAGCTGGCCCTTGACGATCATCGGGTTGATCTCGAAGCCGACATCGTCGACCAGCACATGGCTCAGCACATCGACCGTGCCGAGATCCGGGCTGACCTCGACCTCGCAGACATGGCAGCCATTGGGGAAGCTCGGGCCGCCCAGCTCGCTGCGGCCGTATTCGTGAAAGCCCGGTTCCATTCCGCTCGGCAGCATGTCGGGCGAGAAGGCGGCGCGCGCCACCTCCTGGAACGAAATGTGCTGACCGGAGGAGGCGACAGTATATTCGCCGGAGTCGAAGGACAGATCCGCCTCGCCCACCTGCAACAGATGCGCCGCGATGCGCTTGCCCTTGGCGACCGCCTTGGCGATCGCGTCCTCGACCGCCGCCGAGGCAAAGGCGGCGCTGCGCGAACCGCCGGTGCCGACGCCGTCCTTGATCTCGCGCGTGTCGCTCTCGACCACGGAAATCTCGGCGCCGTCATAGCCCAGCCGGTCCGAGACATATTGCGCGAAAAGGGTGCTGTGACCCTGACCGTGGTTCGTGGTGCCCGCCAGCACGGTCACGCTGCCATCCTCGGCGAATTTCAGCTCGGTGGTCTCGTAGCCCGCGCTGCCGGCGGTCTCGATGCACATGGCGACGCCGATGCCGCGCAGCTTGCCGCGCGCGGCAGACTCGGCCTTGCGGGCGGGGAAACCGGCGTAATCCGCCGCCGCCAGCGCCTTGTCGAGCACCGCTTCGAACTCGCCGCAATCATAGGTGAAGGTCAGCGCGGTCTTGTAGGGCAGGGCATCCACCGGGATCAGGTTGCGGCGGCGGATCTCGACCGGGTCCATGCCCAGCTCGCGCGCCGCGAGGTCCACCATGCGCTCGATGACAAAGGCGGCCTCGGGGCGGCCCGCGCCGCGATAGGGGGCGACGGGGCCGGTATGGGTCCAGACGCCCACCGCCTCCACGCTCATCGCCGGGATGGTGTAGGGGCCGGCCATGGAGCCGAGGTTGAGCACCGCCGGGGCCAGCCCGAAGAAGCCCGCAAAGGCGCCGAGATTCGAGACGGTCTCGGCCTGAAAGCCCAGGAACCGGCCCTCGTCGTCGACCGCCAGCGCGGCGTCGACGATCACGTCGCGGGCGTGTTCGTCGCCGGTCAGCACTTCGGTGCGGGTGGCGGTCCATTTCACCGGGCGGCCCAGCCGTTTCGAGGCCCAGCCGACCAGCGGCATCTCCATGTTCATCGAGCCCTTGAGCCCGAACGAGCCGCCGACATCGCCGGGCACCACATCGACCTGATCGGGGGTGACGCGAAACACCTTCTCGGCGAGCATGTCGCGGAACGAGAACGAGCGCTGTACGCCGCCATAGATCGTGTAGTGATCGCGCTCCGCATCGTAATCGCCGGTGACCGAGCGCGGCTCCATCGGGTTGGCGTGGATGCGGTTGACCACCAGCCGCTCGCGCAGCACATGCGGCGCTGTGGAAAGCGCGGCCTCCGCCGCCTCTGCATCGCCGATCCTGTGGACAAACACCTCGTTGCGCGGAAACGCCTCCCAGACCTGGGCGGCGTCCTCGTCGCGGGCATGGGCGGTGGCGATGGCGGCGGGCAGCGGGTCGAGATCGAGCTCCACCACCTCGGCGGCCAGCGCCGCCTGTGCGGGGGTTTCGGCGACCACCACGGCCACCGGCTCGCCGACATAGCGCACCCGGTCGGTGGGCAGCGGCTTGCGGCCTGGGTTGACGAAAGGGGTGCCGTCGGGTCTCGGCAGCGGCGGTTTCATGACGATGCCGGGGTTGACCACCTCGCCCAGCCCGTCCGCGTCCCAGTCGGCGCCGGTCAGCACCGCCAGAACGCCCTCCATCTCAAGCGCCGCCTCGGCGTCGATGCCGGTGATCCCGGCATGGGCATAGGGCGAGCGCACGATGGCGGCATAGGCCATGTTGGGCAGCCGCACATCGTCGGAATACTGGCCGCACCCGGTCAGCAGGCGGTCGTCCTCGTGGCGGGGATTGGCTTCTCCGGGGCTGAATTTCATGGCGCTTCCTTCCTCGCTGTTGCGGCGGCGCGGGGGTGACCGGGCCGGACGCATCCCGTGGCAATTGTATTGACAATGCAATGCGCGTGCCAGCGTGCCGCCTCTCGGGGGCTGTTGCGGGAAAGAGTGCATCGCCGGGACCGAAAGGCAAGCCCCGGCGATGGTGGTCAGGGGCGGCGCTTGTAGAGCATGGTGACGTCCATCTCTTGCAGGAGCGTGCCGTCATGGCGCACGAACTTGCGCTTGAGCCGGACGGTGCCCTTGTCGGGTTTGCTGGTTTCCTTTTTCGACAGCACTTCGAGCTCGACATGGAAGGTGTCGCCATGCTTGACCGGCACCAGCATACGCCAGGCGTCGATCTGCAAGAGCGCGATCAGCGTGCCGTCATTGATGCCGCTGGCATATTGCAGCCCGGCGGCCACCGCATAGACCAGCGGACCGTGGGCGATGGGCTCGTGAAACGGGGTGGTCTTGCAATATTCCCAGTTGGTGTGGACCTCGTTGAAATCGCCCGAGAGGCAGGCGAAATTCACGATATCGGTGGAGGTGATGGTGCGGGACGGCGTGGTCACCGTGGCGCCGACCTCGAAATCTTCCCAATACATGCCGCGTATTTCGGTGGTCATTGTGGTCTCCTTACGAAAGATGAGGGGGATCGCATGACCCAGGCGGACATGCGGGACGGGGCCGCCGCGTTGGGGCGGCCCGGACGGGATCGGATGGTGAGGGGCGCCTAGGCGACGGCGCTGTGTTTGGCCCGTGTGGAGGGCCGGGCCAGCAGATCCATGACCGGCGCCATGGAGGCGGCGCCCGGTAGGCCGTCGACCGAGGCCATCAGCTCCTCGGCGCTCACAGCCGCGTCGTTGGAGCCCAGACAATCGGCCACCTTGTCGAAAAGCTGGTCGCGGGTGAGCGGCTTTTCCGGGCTGCCCGAGACGTCCGGCCCGTCGAAACGGCGGATCTCGCCGCTGGTCAGCTCGGCCTCGATCACCACCGGCGACATCGAGAGGAAATCGACCTTCGGGTTGGCCTCGACCACCACTTTTTCGGCGACGAATGCGCCCACCGGCGATTGCCGGATGCGGTCGATGGTGATGTCGTCGATCTTCATCGCGCCCTGAGCCAGCGCCACCGAGGTGGAATAGGCGACCGAGAACTGCGCATCGACCACACCCGCCTTGGTGTGATCGAAATCACGCCCGGTCATGTTCACCGCCTGCCCGCTGGGCATGATCTTGAGCCGCTTGATATTCTCCGGGCGCAGGCCCTGGCGGTGCATCTCGATGCCGACGTCGATGGAGGCATGGGTGAAGCGGCAGGTGGGGTAGGGCTTGAGGCTGAGATCGGTGACCATGGAGCAGGTCTCCATGCCGGTTAGCATCACGTCGCGATCCCACTCGCCGTCCTGATAGAGCGCCCAGAACCCGGCGCGCCCTTCGAAGACATTGCGCGGCCCGTCCACCCCCGCCTCGGCAAGCGCGGCGGCAAAGAGCGTGTCCTTGGCCAGCATCGCGGGCTGGAAGCGTTTGGCGAGGCTGCCGTCGATGATGGATTGCAGGCTGCCCGAGGTCTGGGCAAGCTGGTGCCCCAGCGCGTTCACCGTGGTCTGGGTGTCCCATTTGCCAAGATGCCCCAGCGCAAGGATCGTGCCGATGCCGCCGCTGATCACGCTGTAGTTCCAGCCCTTGCGCGCCTTGGGCCGGCCGGCACGACCGATGCGCATGGCGCCGTCGATGCCCACGGCCAGCGCGGTCAGGAAAGCCTTGCCGTCGCAGGCGATGCCGCGCTCTTCCATATAGGCCATGAGCGCGGGCAACAGCACCGAGTTGGCATGCAGCGGCACCTTGTCGTCGGTGTCGTCATAGTCGAGCGCGTGCAGGCTGGCGGCGTTCATCACCGCCGCCATCGGCCCCATCGCCTTGCCGAACCCGCCCCAGACCGTCACCGTCCCGCCCGGCCATTGCCTGCCGAACCCGGCGCGCGCCTCGCCCACGCCGGGGGCGTTGGTGCCGGCCAGCGCGCAGGCCAGCGTATCGGTCAGCGCGGCCTGTGTCGCGGCCACGGTGGCCCCGGAGAGATCGCCATAGGAGCGCGCGAGCGCGGTCTCGGCAAAGGGAAATGCGACATCGGATTTGGCTTGCATAGGGTCTCCTCCCGGCTGCCGGAAGGGCAGCGTCCTCGCGGCAAATCTGCTCTGAATGGAAGGCGTTAGTCCAGTTAGACTTCCCGCCGCCAGCGTTCAGAAAAACTGACCGGATAGGCGGTAAGAATCTCTGAACGACGGGTCGAAACCTACGACTGTACTTTACGCCTCACCGGCGGCACTTCGATAGGACGGGGCTGCAAACCGTGCCGCCCCGCGCTTGTGTCAGGGAGGAACATACATGCCGGCGGTCTCTGAAACTCTGCCTCTTGAGGGCGTGAAGGTACTGGAGCTTTCGCATCTCATTGCCGGGCCCTATTGCTGTCAGCTTCTGGCCGAGGAGGGCGCCGAGGTCATCAAGGTCGAGCCGCCCAAGGGCGAGCTGGCCCGCCTGCGCGAGCCGATGCGGCGCGGTGCAAAGGGGCATATGTCGTCGTTCTACGCGGCGCTGAACCGCGACAAGAAAAGCCTCGCGCTGGATCTGAAATCCGAAGCCGGGATCGAGGTCTTCCACGAGCTGCTGGGCCGGGTGGATGTGCTGGTGACCAATATGCGCGCCGCCGCGCTGGAGCGGCTGGGGCTGCACCCCGCCGAGCTGCACAAGCGCTATCCGCGTCTGATCATTGCCAATATCAGCGGGTTCGGGCTGGAGAACGCCGGCGAATTCGGCGACCGCGCCGGGCTTGCGATGACCGGCGAGGCGATGTCGGGCAGCACCGGCATGACCCGCGACCGCGAGGGGCGGCCGGTCTGGTGCGGCTATGCGCTTGGCGACGTGGCCACCGGCATGACGGCGCATTCGGCGATCCTGCTGGGGCTGCGCAATCAGGAGCGGCTCGGCAAGGGGCGGCTCATCGACCTGACCCTGCCGGAATCGCTGCTGCCGATGCTCTCGGTGGCGCTGGCGCGCATCCAGATGGCCGATGAAAAGATCAACCAGACGGCGGGCGGCAACAATTTCCACGGTGTGCCCTATGGGGTCTTTACCGCGAAGGACGGCGCGATCACGCTCGGCGTCAATTCCGATGCGCTGTGGAAGAAATTCGCCCGTGGCATCGGGCGGCCCGAGCTCGCCGACGATCCGCGCTATGCGCTCTATCTCGACCGGGTGAAGCATCAGCCCGAGGTTCTAAAGCTCACCGAGGCCTTTACCTCGCAGCATACCCGCGACGAGCTGACCGAGATCTTCGGCAAGGCGGATGTGCCGGTGGCGGGCATCCTGTCGCTGAAAGAGGTGCTGGAGAGCGATTATTACGTGCTGCGCGGCTCGTTCCGCGAGGTGCAGGACGGGCTCGGCGGCACGATCCGGCTGCCGGGCGATCCCACCGGCTTTGACGACCGGGGCAAGCCCTCGGTGCTGCCGCTGCTGGGCGAGCATAACGACGCGATCCTGACGGAATACGGCTTCGGCGCCGAGACGCGCGCGCGGCTCGCCCGCGCCGGCGCCTTCGGCGCGGTGGCCGCCGAACAGGTCGCCTGAGCCCGGCCACCCGAGACAGAAACACAGACGGAGGAGACCCAGATGCTGGACGCATTGGATTCGAACTATGACGGCACGCTGGCGGATGTGCTTCAGGCCACCCGCAACGTGACAAAGCGCTACCCGCAGGAATATTACCGCGAGTTGGACCGCGTGGGCGGCTACCCGCATGAGTTCATCAAGGACGCCATGGCGGCGGGGCTCGGCGCGGTGATGGTGCCCGAGGAATATGGCGGCATGGGTCTTGGCTGCCGCGAGGCCTCGGTTGTGGTCGAGGAAATCCACCGCTCCGGCGGCACCGGCTCGATGATCCACGGCCAGCTCTTCATGATGGGCATCCTTGCCCGCCACGGCTCGCCCGAGCAGAAGATGAACGTGCTGCCCAAGGTCGCGGACGGCTCGGTCCGCCTGCAATCTTTCTCGGTGACCGAGCCCAATGCGGGCACGGATACCTCCAAGATCCAGACCCGCGCGCGCCGTGGCGGCAAGGGCTGGATCGTCAAGGGCCAGAAGGTCTGGACCTCGCGCATGGACCACACCGATATGTTCATCGTCTTTGCCCGCACCAGCGAGGCGCCCGAGGGCAAGCCGTTCCGGGGGCTGTCCTGCTTCCTCGTCGACAAGCGCGAGGTCGATCCCAAGCAGATCACGACGCGCAAGATCGACGCCATGTTCAACCACCACACCTATGAGGTCTGGTATGACGACATGGAAATCCCCGAGGACGCGCTGATCGGCGAGGAGGGCAAAGGGTTCTACTACCTGCTCGACGGGCTCAACGCCGAGCGCGTGATGATCGCCGCCGAATGCATCGGCGACGGCAAGTGGTTCCTGGAAACGGCAGTGAACTACTCCAAGGAGCGGGTGATCTTTGGCCGCCCGATCGGCCAGAACCAGGGCGTGCAGTTCCCGCTGGCGCGCGGCTATGCCAACCTGATGGCCGCCGACGCCATGCGCTGGAAGGCCGCCGAGCTCTTCGACAATGGCGAGCCTGCGGGTGCCGAGGCGAATATCGCCAAGATGCTGGCCTCCGAAGCCTCGTGGGAGCTGGGCTTTCACTGCCAGCAGACCCATGGCGGGTTCGGCCTCGCGGTGGAATACGACATCGAGCGCAAGGTGCGCGAGAACCGGGTGTTCCAGATCGCGCCGATCTCGACCAATATGGTGCTGAACTATATCAGCCAGCATGTGCTCGGCATGCCGCGCTCGTATTGAGGGCGTCATGGCGGGACTGTATTTCGAGGAATATACCGACGATTGGGAACGGGTGAGCGCCACGCGCACCATCACCGAGGAGATGGTGGCGGAGTTCGTGGCTTTGTGCGAGTTCACCTCGCCCACCTATACCGATCCGGACTATTCCCAGCGGCTTTATTCCGGGCGCCTCGTGCCCGGAATTTTCGTCCTCTCCATTGCCGAGGGGCTGATCCTGAACGACGGTCTGACCAGCAAGCGCGGCATCTACCTGCTTGGGCTGACGCCGAAATTCCTCAAGCCCAGCTTTGCCGGGGACACGATCCACAATGTGGTGACGCTGCATTCCAAGCGCCTGACCAGCAAGCCCGACCGGGGTGTGGTGGTGACCAACCACGATGTGGTGAACCAGAAGGGCGAGGTGGTGATCACCTACACCTCCACCCGGATGATCCGCACCCGCGCCTTTGTCGAGCCCGAGACCGCAGGCGCCTGAGCGGGTCGGGCGGATTGCGGCCCTTGCTCCTGGCTGCGATCCGCCGGCTGAGGCTCTGGCGCAAACTTGACAAACTTTGCCATCGGGTCCAGATTATGGGCATGGCAACGATGAACGTCTCCCTCCCCGAGCCGATGAAATCCTGGGTCGAATCCCGTACCCGGGACGGGCGCTACAGCAATGTCAGTGATTATGTGCGCGACCTCATCCGCCGCGACCAGTCGCGCCAGCAGGCCATTGCCGAGATCCAGGCGCTGGCCGACGAGGGCATGCGGAGCGGCGAGGCGCAGCCCTTCGACATGGCCGCCTTTCTCGAAAGCAAGACCGCAGGGACGCGCTGAGAGATGCTCCAGATCAGGCTGCGCCCGCGCGCGGTGGCGGATCTCGATGCGATCTGGGCGCATACGGCTGAGCGCTGGGGCACGGCGCAGGCCACGGCCTATCTCACCGGGCTCGACGCCGCCTTTACCCTTCTCGCCGAATTCCCCGAGATCGCCCGGCTGCGTGAGGCGTTCACGCCGCCGCTGCGCATCCATCCCTGTCGCGAACATCTGGTGATCTACCGCGCCGAGACGGATCACCTCGATATCCTGCGCATCGTCCATGGCCGCGCCAACTGGGCGGAGTTTCTGGCCGAATAACGCGCGAAACCGCCTCCGCCGCCCGAAGTTTCGGCAGTTACCCCTCGCGCGGGGGGCAGAGGGCGCGGCAAATCTGGAACCTGCCCGGAACGGGTGCCAAAGCTTGGCCAAAGACGTGTCCGAAGCAGGAGAGATCAAATGCCCGTCTATTTCGCGACCGCCGGTCACGAAAGATACCGGTTCGAGTCGCTTGCGGCCTTGCTGGCAGCGGCCACCCCGGCGCGCTCCGGCGATGAGCTGGCCGGCCTTGCCGCCGAGAGCGAGGTGCACCGGGTCGCGGCACGGTTCGCGCTGGCCGAACTGCCGCTGGCGGAGTTTCTCAACGAATCCGTGGTGCCCTACGAGGACGACGAGGTCACAAGGCTGATCGTCGACACCCACGACAGGGCGGCCTTTGCGCCGGTGGCGGCGATGACCGTGGGCGATCTGCGCGACTGGCTGCTTTCGGATGCGGCGGATGGCGCGGCGCTGGCGCGGCTGGCGCCGGGGCTGACGCCGGAAATGGTGGCCGCCGTCTCCAAGCTGATGCGCAATCAGGATCTGATCGCGGTGGCGCGCAAATGTCAGGTGATCACCAGGTTCCGCAACACCATCGGCGGGGCCGGGCGGCTCTCGACACGGCTTCAGCCCAACCACCCCGCCGACGATCTGCGCGGCATCGCGGTGGCGGTGCTCGACGGGCTGTTGCAGGGGGCGGGCGATGCGGTCATCGGCATCAATCCGGCCTCCGACAACCTTTCGAACTGCACCGAGATCCTCAAGGCGCTCGACGATCTGCGGCTCGATTTCGACATGCCGATGCAGAGCTGCGTGCTGACCCATGTCACCAATACCATCGAGATCATCAATGCCGGTGGGCCGGTCGATCTGCCGTTCCAGTCCATCGCCGGGACGGAGGCCGCCAATCGCGGCTTTGGCGTCGATCTCGCGGTACTGGGCGAGGCCAATGACGCCGCGCGCTCGCTGGGGCGCGGCACGGTGGGCAACAACGTGATGTATTTCGAGACCGGGCAGGGCGCGCCGCTCTCCGCCGATGCCCATCACGGCGTCGATCAGCAGACGCTGGAGGTGCGCGCCTATGGCGTCGCCCGCGCCTATGAGCCGCTGCTGGTGAACACGGTCGTGGGCTTCATCGGGCCGGAATACCTGTATGACGGTAAACAGGTGATCCGCGCGGGTCTGGAGGATCATTTCTGCGGCAAGCTGCTCGGTCTGCCGATGGGGGTGGATGTCTGCTACACCAACCATGTCGAGGCCGATCAGGACGATATGGACACGCTGATGACCCTGCTTGCGGCGGCGGGGGTGAATTTCGTGATCTGCGTGCCGGGCTCGGACGATGTGATGCTGAGCTATCAGAGCCTGTCCTTCGAGGATGCGAGCTATCTGCGCCGGACCTTCGGCCTGCGCCCGGCGCCGGAATTCGAGGCCTGGCTGGCGCGGATGGATCTGGCGCAGAGCGGCGCCGGCCCGCGCGCGCTGCCGGATCTGGGCGGGCTGGTGCAGCGCATGGGGCTGTCGTCATGAGCGAGACGGAGTTTCCCGATGTGGTGCACCGGCTGAGCGATCTCACCCCGTCGCGGGTGCGGCTCGACCCGACGGGTAGCGCCGCGCCGCTTTCGGCGGTGCTCGATTTCCAGCTGAGCCATGCCCGCGCTCGCGACGCGATCCGCAGCCCGGCAGACTGGGAAGGCATCACGGACGCGCTGACCGGGCAGGGGCTGGAGGTGCTAGACCTGCACAGCCAGGCGGAGACCCGCGACATCTATATCCGCCGCCCGGATCTGGGGCGCCGGCTTGCCGCCGACAGCCGCGCGCGTATCGCGGCCTCGGCGCCCGATCTCGCCATCGCCATTGTCGACGGGCTCTCGGCCACCGCCGTCAGCACCCACGCCGCCAATATGGTGCGCGCCATTGCCGGGGCGCTGCCCGAGATCGCCATCGGCCCGGTCGCGCTGGTGCGCGAGGGCCGGGTCGCCATCGGTGACGAGATCGCCGCCGCCATGCAGGCGCCGCTCTGCCTGGTGCTGATTGGCGAGCGCCCGGGGCTTTCGGTCTCGGACAGTCTCGGCGCCTATCTGACCTGGGATCCGAAGCCCGGCACCGCCGACAGCCGCCGCAATTGCGTGTCGAACATCCACGGCCGGGGCGGGCTGAGCTATGACCGGGCGACGGATCTTCTGGCCTTCCTGATCCGCAAGGCGCGCGAGCTCGGCGCCACCGGCGTGGCGCTCAAGGACGACCGCCCCTCGACGCCGGCGCTCTCCGCCCCCGACTAACCGCGCGGCACTATTGCGCGCCGTCCGGTGTCTCGGGCGCGGAGGAGAACGCCGCCTCGCCGATACCCAGACGCGGCGCGGCGCGGTCGAGCACCAGCTCGCTGCGCGAAAACGCGATGGGGGTGCGCAGCCCGGGCAGACCCTCGGGCGCGATGGTCATGCCGCGCGCCGCGATCTGCGCGTCGCTCAGCGCCTCGGCCACGGTGTTGATCGGCCCGCCCGGCACGCCGGCTTTTTCCAGCCCGGCGATGAGATCGGCTTTGGTGCGCTGCGCGGTCTGTTCCGCCAGCATGGCGCACAGCGCCTCGCGGTGGGCGACCCGCGCCGGGTTGGTGGCATAGCGCGGATCGTCCGCCAGCCCGTCCAGCCCCAGCTCGGCGCAGAGCGCACGGAACTGACGGTCATTGCCGCAGGCCACGATGAGATGCCCGTCGGCGGCGGGAAAGACCTGATAGGGCACGATATTCGGATGCGCATTGCCCAGCCGTTGGGGGGTGATGCCACCGAGCAGGAAATTGGTCGCCTGATTGGCCAGCACGCCGACGCCGCAATCGAGCAGCGACAGGTCCACATGCTGGCCCTTGCCCGAGCGCGCCCGCTCGGCCAGCGCCGCCTGCACGCCGATGACGCCGTAAAGCCCGGTGAAAATGTCGATCCAGGCGACGCCGATTTTCTGCGGCTCGCCCTCCGGCTCGCCGGTCAGATCCATGATCCCGCACATGCCCTGGATCAGGAAATCGTATCCCGGCTGCCGCGCGCGCGGCCCGGTCTGGCCGAAACCTGTCACCGAGGCATAGACCAGCCCCGGATTCAGCGCCGAGAGCGTCTCGTAATCGAGACCGAACTTCTTCAGCCCGCCGACCTTGAAATTCTCCACCACCACATCCGCTTCGGCGATCAGCGCCTTGAGCCGGGCGAGATCCTCGGGGTTCGAGAAATCGCAGGTGACCGAGTTCTTGCCGCGATTGGCGGCATGGAAATAGGCCGCCACCGTCTCGGTGCCGCCGTCGGGCAGGGACCGTTCGAGAAAGGGCGGCCCCCAGCGGCGGGTGTCGTCGCCCTCGGGCGCCTCGATCTTGATCACCTCGGCGCCGAGATCGGCCAGCGTCTGGCCGATCCACGGGCCGGCGAGGATGCGCGCCAGCTCGACGACCTTCAGGCCCTTGTAGGGTGCGTCACTGGACATGCGCCGGGCTTACGCAAAGGCCTGGATATCGGTGATCGCGCGGCCGAGGATCAGCGCGTGCACATCGTGGGTGCCCTCGTAGGTGTTGACCGTTTCGAGGTTCTGCGAATGGCGGATGACGTGGTATTCAATCTGGATGCCGTTGCCGCCATGCATGTCGCGCGCCTGCCGGGCGATATCCAGCGCCTTGCCGCAATTGTTGCGCTTGACCAGCGAGATCATCTCGGGGGCAAAGCGGCCCTCGTCGAAGAGCCGCCCGACCCGCAGCGCGCCCTGAAGGCCGAGCGCGATCTCGGTCTCCATATCCGCGAGCTTCTTCTGATAGAGCTGCGTCGCGGCCAGCGGGCGGTTGAACTGCTTGCGGTCGAGCCCGTATTGCCGGGCCCGGAAAAAGCAATCCTCGGCGGCCCCCATCACGCCCCAGGCGATGCCGTAGCGGGCGCGGTTGAGACAGCCGAACGGGCCGCCCATGCCCTGCACGCCGGGCAGCAGCGCCTCTTCGCCGACCTCGACATTGTCCAGAACGATCTCGCCGGTGATCGAGGCGCGCAGGCTGAGCTTGCCGCCGATCTTGGGCGCCGTCAGGCCCTTCATGCCCTTCTCCAGCACAAAACCGCGCACCTTGCCGTCATGCGCTTCGGATTTCGCCCAGACCACGAAGACATCGGCGATCGGGCTGTTCGAGATCCACATCTTGGAGCCGATCAGGCGATAGCCGCCCTCGGTCTTGATGGCACGGGTCTTCATGCCGCCGGGATCGGAGCCGGCATCGGGTTCGGTCAGGCCGAAGCAGCCGATCCATTCGCCGCTGGCGAGCTTGGGCAGGTATTTGCGCTTTTGCTCTTCCGACCCATAGGCCTGGATCGGGAACATCACCAGCGAGGACTGCACCGACATCATCGAGCGATAGCCGCTGTCGACGCGCTCGACCTCGCGCGCCACGAGGCCATAGGACACGTAAGAGGCGCCGGCGCCGCCATATTCCTCGGGCACGGTCACCCCCAGCAGCCCCGCAGCCCCCATCTCGCGGAAGATCTCGGGATCGGTCTTTTCCTCGAGATAGGCCTCTTCGACCCGGCTCAGCAGCCGGTCGCTGGCAAAGGCGTTGGCGGCGTCGCGGATCATCCGTTCGTCTTCGGTGAGCTGGTCGTCGAGCAGGAACGGATCCGCCCAGTTGAACGGGATGCCTTTGTACGAGGTCGACGACATGGGGGGTCCTCCGGAGATCGTGTCTGTGGCTTTCATGTATTCCCTGCGCTGATATCAGTGTATAGCCCCGGAAAACAGCGGTATTCCCGCATCAAAACATTCAGGAACGGAATGGATATGCGGCCACGGCGCTTTCTGCCCTCGATCAAGCTGCTGCTCGCCTTCGATGCGGTGGTGCGCCACGGCTCGGTCACCGCCGCCGCCGAGGAGCTGAGCCTGACGCAGAGCACGGTCAGCCGGCTGATCCTGTCGCTGGAAGAGCAGCTCGGGCGCGAGCTGTTCCTGCGCCAGCGCCGGCGCCTGATCCCCAACGCCGCCGCGCTCAGCTATCAGCGCGACGTGGCCCGCGCGCTCGACATGGTGCAGCGCGCCAGCATGGCGGTGGTCGCCAACCCCGAGGGCGGCACGCTGTCGCTGGCGGTGCTGCCGACCTTCGCCACCCGCTGGCTGGGGCCGCGTCTGGGCGATTTCCTGAAACGCCATCCGGGCATCGCGCTCAACATGTCGACGCGGATCGCGCGGTTCGACTTTGAGGTCGAGATCTTCGATGCGGCGATCTATTTCGGCGCGGCGGACTGGCCGGGGGCGAACCATCTCAAGCTCTTCGACGAGCGCGCGACGGCCTGCGTCTCGCCGGGCTTTGCGGCGGCGCACCGGCTGGAGAGTGTCGACGATCTGCGCGATCTGCCGATGTTGCATCTGGAATCCCGTCCCAATGCCTGGGCCGACTGGTTCGAGGGTCAGGGCGGCGCCCCCTGTCAGGGCGGCGGCATGCTGATGGATCAGTTTTCCATGATGATCCAGGCGGCGATTTCCGGGCTCGGCGTGGCGCTGCTGCCGGATTATCTCGCGCAGATCGAGATCGCCGAGGGCCGGCTGGTGCCGGTGCTGCGCCAGGCGGTGCCGATCCGGGGCGCCTATTGGCTGGTCTGGCCCGAGGCCAAGACCGCGGACGCGCCGCTCATGGCCTTCCGGTCCTGGCTGGCGGCGGAAAGCGGTGCCGAGGAAAGGGTGATCCGGGCGACATAGCATCGGATGCGCCCGGGTGGCGCATCCGGTTACTTTACATAAGACGGATTATGGGCCTTGCGCTCACCGGCAGGGTGGATTCACAAACGAAGTGCAAATTCTGTATCAAAACAGAAGTTTGCGTGGAGGACGTGGGATGGGTCGTTGCTACCTTCAGCTGAGTTTCGAGGAACGGATCAAGATTGCCAAGTGGCGTGAAGCCAAGATGCCGATACCCGAGATCGCGGATCGCCTGAGCCGCGCCCCCTCGACGATCTATCGTGATCTGAAGCGCAACCACTTCGACGGCGGCGGACTGCCAGAGCTCTCAGGATACTACGCGCTGAACGCTCAGACCATGAGCGAGAAGCGCCGCGCCCTTCACCGCAAGATGGTTCAGCACCCTCAGCTCAAAGCTGCCGTCGAGCATGGTCTCAAGGCTGGCTGGTCACCGGAGCAGATCGCCGGCCGGATGCGTCTCGAGCAGCATGGTGTCCGCGTGAGCCACGAAACGATCTATCGCTACGCCTACTCGAAGGAAGGTCGCGCCGAGCAGTTCTACCGGCACCTGCCCGAGCATCGCAGACGCCGCAGACCTCGTGGATACCGCCGGTACCAGCGCAGCCACATCTCGGATGCGCAGAACCTTTCAAACAGACCGGATCGCGTCGCCGAGCGCGTTGAGTTTGGGCACTGGGAATGTGACCTGGTGATGTTCCGCAAGGAGCACGGCAAGATCAACGTGACCTCCCTGGTGGAGCGCGTCGGCCGCTACACCGTCGTGCTGCGCAACGAGGACCGGCGATCGAAGCCGATCATGGAAGCCCTCATCCAGGGGCTCTCCGCCCTGCCCGCCGACGCACGCCAATCCATCACATTCGACCGCGGGTCCGAGTTCTCGGCATGGCAACGGCTCAAGGATGGGATCGGCGCGGACAGCTGGTTCTGCGACCCGCGGGCGCCCTGGCAGAAAGGCACGGTCGAGAACACCAACAACCGTCTTCGCAAGTTCCTGCCCCGCTCGACCGAACCGACGGCGCTGACAAATCGATATTTGAGGTCGATTTGCCAGCGCCTCAACGCGACGCCCCGCAAATGCCTGGGCTACCGAACGCCCGCCGAGGTCTTCGAGGCCAAGCTCGTGGATATCCAGAACCGACTGACGTAGAATAAGAAATCAGAATTTGCGCTTCGGCGTGAGTTCACACCGGGGCCTCTCCCGTCATTTTTCGCCGGAGAGATAGTCCTCATCGGAGACTTTTTCCATCCAGGTCACCGGGCTGCCGTCAATGCTTTCCTGAACCGCGATATGGCTCATGGCGGTTTCGGGCGCGGCGCCGTGCCAGTGCTTTTCCTCCGCCGGGAACCAGACGACATCGCCCTGGCGGATCTCCTCCACCGGGCCGCCCTCGCGCTGCACAAGGCCGCGCCCGAAGGTGACGATCAGGGTCTGCCCTGCCGGATGGGTGTGCCAGGCGGTACGCGCGCCGGGTTCAAAGGTGACATGGGCGCCGCTGGTGCGGCCCGGTTCCTCGGCGGCAAAGAGCGGGTCGACGCGGACGGTGCCGGTGAACCAGTCTTCGGGCCCCGGGTTCGACGGGGCGCTGCCGGAACGGATGATCTTCATGATATGTCTCCTGTCTTTGCGCGGTCAGCCGCGCAGTTTCTCGAAACGGTAGGTCAGCGCCGGGCCGCCGGGCTGGCCATAGGCCAGCTCTGCGGTGACCATGGCGAAGGGCTCGACGAAACGCGCATTGCGCAGCCGCCCGGTGTCGAGCGGCTCGAAGCCGATATCGCGGATCAGCCCGCCGGCCACCGCCTTTGCCTCTTCGTCATCGCCATAGACCATGAGCTGCGGGCGCGGTTCCTGGTCCTTGCGGGCAAAGACCGGGGCAAAGCTCTCGGACGGGCTGGTGTTGAAGCAGGCCACCCAGCGCGCGTCGGGGCGCATGCGGGCCAGTTCCTCGGCGCCGGAGCTCGTGGTGCCGACGACCAGCTCGGTGTCGCTCTCGTTCAGCGGCACGCAGCAGTTGAGCACCACCTGCCCGGCGAGATCGCCGGCCTGCTCCAGCACGTCGCCAACCCTCGACCAGTGCACCGACAGGAGCAGCGCATCGGCGCCCTGCACCGCCTCGGCAACCGTGCCGCTGCTGGCGCCGCTCTCGCGGGCGAGCCGGTCGAGTTTCGAGCGGCTGCGGGAATAGGCGAAACACACGTCATGGCCGCTGGCAGCCCAGAAATGGCCGAGCTTGCCGCCCATCAGCCCTGATCCGAGAATACCGATCCTCATCGCGATCTCCTTGCGGTCTCAGCCGGCGCGGTCTTCGAAGACCGCTTTTGCCACCGGCAGCGCCGAGAATACCTTGGGCCAGCCGGCATAGAAGGCGAGATGCGACAACATCGCGCCGGCCTCTTCCCGGGTCAAGCCGTTGTCCATGGCGCGGTTGAGGTGAAAGGTCATCTGTTCGGGCTGGCCGGCGGCGATCAGCGCCGCCACGGTGATCAGGCTGCGGTCGCGCGGCGCCAGATCGGGGCGCAGCCAGAGATCGCGGAACAGCAACTCGCGGGTGTTGTCCACCACGCCCATGCTGACGGCGCCGTAATTGCCCTTCACCGTCTCCTCGCGCGCGGCCTCGGCCTCTTCGTCGAGCGGCAGCAGTTCCGGATCCGCGCCCGGCAGATCCGCCGCGGCGATGCCGCGCTCGGCAAAGACCGGTGCGGCGGCCTCGGCGGCGGCGGTGGCGTTGCCCCAGCCGGTGTAGAAGGCCAGATGGGTGATCGTCTCGGAGATCTCGGCGGGGGTCACACCCGCGTCGAGCGCCAGCGCGATATGATCGGCAAGCGCGCCCGTCTCGTGCCGGGTCATCAGCGCGGCAAAGGTGATCAGCGCGCGGTCGCGGGGCGCGAGGCTCTCATCGGACCATTCCGCGCCGAACAGCGCGTCGGAAGCATAGGCGTCGAGCGCCGGGGCGACCTGCCCCACCGCGTCGGGCAGCGTGCGCGCGGCCTCCTGCGCGAATGCGGAGCTGGTCACGAGGGCGATGGCCGAGGCGGCAAAGGGCAGTTTCATCGGGGTCTCCTTCCGGGGAATGATGTCTCCCCTCCGACATGGCCCGCATCGCACAGATCTTAATAGCCCGCGCAATCACGCCACTCATGACCCGTTCTCATGAATGCTCAGCCGCGCTCGCGCAGCCCCTCCAGCACCACCTCGAAGGCCGAGGACGGGCGCTGTCGGCTGGGATAGTAGAGGTGAAAGCCCGGGAAATAGGGGCAATAGCGCTCCAGACAGAGGTGCAGCCGGCCCGCCGCCACATGCGGCTGCGCCAGCCGCTCGGGGATCAGCGCCAGCCCGTGCCCGTCCAGCGCCGCCCGCAGCACCGGGTTGATCGTGTTGAAACAGGCCTGGCCCTGTACCTTGACGCGGATCTCGTTGCCGTCCTCGTCCTCGAACTCCCAGGCATAGAGCGCGCCATGGGTGGAGAGCCGCAGGTTGATGCAGCGGTGTCCGGTCAGATCCTGCGGCACCTCGGGGCTGCCCGCCTCGTCGAAATAGGCCGGCGCGCCGACGCAGACCATGCGCTCCTCCGGGCCGATCCGCATGGCGATCATGCCGTCGCTGACCTGCTCGCCGTAACGCACGCCCGCATCGCATTGCGCGCTGGCCAGATCGGTATAGCCGTAATCCATGACGAACTCGATATTCACCGTCGGATAGCGCTTCAGCACCGGCGAAAGCTTGGGCCAGAGCAGGCTTTCGATGGCATATTCGGTGGCGGCGATGCGCACGGTGCCGGTCGGCTGGTCGCGCGCGTCGTTGAGCGCCATGAGCCGGGTTTCGATCTTTTCGAAACAGGGGTTGAGCGTGGTGAGCAGATCCTCGCCCTCGAGCGTCGGCGCCACCGCGCGCGTCGTGCGGGTCAGCAGGCGCAGGCCGAGGCGCTTTTCCAGCCCCTTGATCGTGTGGCTCAGCGCCGATTGCGAGACGTTGAGCCGCGCCGCCGCGCGGGTAAAGCTGCGCTCTTCGGCAACGGCGGCAAAGGCGATGAGATCGTTGATGTTTTCGCGCAGCATGGGCGGGCGGGCTCCGGGGGTGCGGGATCGGGTCTGCCCTTGATATATGAGGCTTGCTCATAAAGTCGATGGATTATGCGGCGCGCGGGTCCGCGGAGGCGCGTCGCCCACTCATGACCCCCGCTCATGGGTGGAAGTGTTCCGCGCGGCATGATCTCCCCGCCCGTTTCGCCTATATCCGTGACAGAGCCAGGAAAGGAGATCGCATGTCCGGCGCTATGCTCACACGGATCGGTGCGGCGCTTGCCGCCGCCTGCCTTCTCTCCGGCCCGCTGCCGGCCGAGACCACGAAAGGAGCCCCCATGACCCGCATTCAGATCGTCATCGACGACACCGTCCTGCCCGCGACGCTCGACGACAGCACCGCCGGGCGCGATTTCGCCGATATGCTGCCGCTCGACCTGACGCTGAGCGACTATCACAGCACCGAAAAGATCGCCGATCTGCCGCGCAAGCTCGACACCAGCGGCGCGCCGGCGAGCTACAAGCCCGAGACCGGCGACATCACGCTTTACGCGCCCTGGGGCAATCTCGCGATCTTCTACAAGCCGTTCCAGTCCTCGCGCGGGCTGGTGCGGCTCGGCGAGATCGACGGGCCGCTCGACGCGCTGCTGAAGGATGGCAGCTACCCCGCCCGGATCGAACTGGCGGAGTAGCCCGCGCCGCGCCCAGCCTCATCCCTTGGGTGAAAAGCCCTTTGTCTGCGCGCGGCGGCGGGTGACCCAGGCATTCACCGCGACCAGCGCCAGCACGATCAGCGGGGCGATGGCGTGGTCGTGTTCGCCGTTCAGCACCACCGTCGCCGCCGCGCTGATCATGATGCCGCCAGCGAGCAGGCTGCCCACATAGCGCGTCATCGGCGCCGCGATCAGCACCGCCGCGAGCCATTCCAGCGCGCCGGTGAGATAGTGAAAGCGCGGGGGATAGCCCCAGCGCTGATAATCCGCGACGATATCGGGCGAGGCAAAGATGTTCAGCGTGCCTCCCACGACAAAGAAGCCGGCCAGCAGCCATGCAAACAGATTTTCCCCATATGTCGGTTTTTTCATGTCCTCGACTTTCCTGTGACGAGGGGCCACGCGCCCCCCGGAATGTGCCTTGCCGCCGTACTCAGCCGGCGATGGCGGGTTCGGTGATGTAATCACCGGGATCGCGGCGCGTGCCCGCGCGCAGCCCGGCCTCTCGCAGGATCGCCCGCATGTCGCGGATCAGCCCCGGCGCGCCGCAGACCATCACCCGGTCTTGCTCCGGATCGAAGCCGGCGAGCCCGACGGCCGCGAAAAGGCGTCCGTCTCGCAGATGATCGGTGATCCGGCCCATGCGCGGCGATGCCCCGCGCGTCGTGGTGGCATAGTGCCGGAACCGACCGCCGGCGAAGCGGCGGATCAACGGATCGGTCTCGATCCCCCGCGCCAGCGCCATGCCAAAGCTCAGCCCGGTGGGCTGCGCGCAGCTCTGGGTGAGGATCACCTCATCGAATTTCTGATAAGTCTCCGGGTCGCGGGCGAGGCTCGCGAAAGGCGCGATCCCGGTGCCGGTCGCGATCAGCCAGAGCCGGCTTCCCGGCAGCAGCGCGTCGCGCACCAGCGTGCCGGCAGGTTTCGGGCGCAGCATCAGCGTATCGCCCGGGCGGAGCTGTTGCAGCGGGTCCGAGAGCCCCTCGCCCGGTCTCCGCGCAACATAGAATTCCAGCTCGCGCTGCCAGGCCGGGCTGGCGATGGCGCAGGCGCGGATGGCCGGCCCGCCGGCATTCGGCAGGCCCACCGCCGCGCTCTGGCCCGAATGGAACCGGAACCCGCGTTGCCGCGTGGTGCGGATCGAGAACAGCCGGTCGTCGTGATGCCGGACGGAAAGCACGCGCTCGGCCAGCGCGCCCTCAGGGAAAAAGCTGCTCCGGGTCGGGCTGGCGGTCATGGGAAACTCCGGCAGGGTGTCACGGGGGCGCCACATCGGGTCACAGCGGATAGACCGAATTGTAGCGGCGGTGATGCCAGACCAGCGGGCTGCGGCTGTAATCGAGCGCGATGTCGCGCACACCCCCGGCAAAGAGGATATGCCCCGCGAGGCCGATCTCGCCGATCACCGCGCAGTCCATGATCGCCACGGCCTCGTCGAGCCGGGGCTGCCCGGACTGCCAGGCGCCCCAGCTGCCCGCGTCAAAACGCTCCTCGGGCGGCAGCTTGCCGGCAAAGGCATCGGCCACCGCCTGCTGCGTCTCGGACAGCATGGCAAAGGAAAAGCCCTGCTCGCGCCGGATCAGCGCCGCCAGCGGCGAGGCCGCGTCGATGGAGACGAGGATTGCCGGCGGCTCGACGCTGAGCGACATCGCGGCGGTCACCGTGCGGCCGAGCCGCTCCTTGCCGCCGCGCGCGGTCACCACGCAGGCATTCGCCGCGAGCGAGGCCATGGCGTCGCGGAAATCGCGCCGTTCGATATCGCTGCGGAAATCGCGGTCGAGGCGCAGATCCACCGATGCGGAAATGGTCGAGATGGTCGAGGTCATGAGCCGTTTCCCGGATTGGGCGAGAACATCGTCTTGAGCTTGTCGGGCACGCCATCCATCGCGTCGGCATTCTCCGGCGGCTCGCCGCGTTCGAGGATGACGGGCCAGATCTCGGAATATTTCCGGTTGAACTCGACCCAGCGATCCATGTCCGGATCGGTATCCGGGCTGATCGCCTCGGCGGGGCATTCCGGCTCGCAGACGCCGCAATCGATGCACTCGTCGGGGTGGATGACCAGCGTGTTCTCGCCCTCGTAGAAGCAATCCACGGGGCAGACCTCGACGCAGTCCATGTATTTGCAGGCGATGCAGTTCTCGGTGACGACGTAAGTCATAGGGGTCTCTTGCTGCGGCAGAAATCCGCCCTGCCACGGACGGGGGAGCAATGATCCGTGGCAGGACGTTTCCAGCCCCGCTCAGGCGAGGTTGGATTCGGCGAATTCGTAATTCGCGAGCTTGTCGAGGAAGTTGGTCACGTAATCCGGGCGACGGTTGCGGAAGTCGACGTAGTAGCTGTGTTCCCAGACATCGAGACCCAGCAGCGCGGTGCCTTCACCGGTGGCCAGCGGGTTCACGCCGTTCGGGGTCTTGGTCACGCCGAGCGAGCCGTCGGATTTCTGGATGAGCCAGGCCCAGCCCGAGCCGAACTGGCCCACGGCGGCCGCCTTGAACGCGTCCTTGAACTGATCGACCGAACCGAAGGCCTCGACAAGCTTGGCCTCCAGCGAGCCGGGGATACCGCCACCGTTCGGCGACAGCGCGTTCCAGAAATGGATGTGGTTCCAGTGCTGGCCGGCCTGGTTGAAGATCCCGGCGCGGGCCTCGTCGCCATAGGTCATGCCGATGATCTCTTCGAGCGACTTGCCTTGCAGGTCGCCATTGGCCTCGACGAAATTGTTCAGCGCGGTGACATAGGCCTGGTGGTGCTTGTCATGGTGCAGCTCGAGCGTTTCCTGGCTCATGCCGCGTTCGGCCAGAGCGGAGTGGGAATAGGTCAGTGCGGGCAGTTCAAAAGCCATTTTCTTTCTCTCCTTCTGAGCCGGTGCTTGCGTCGCCCGACTCGTTTCGGTATTTAATCCAAGCAAGTGCTTTGAAAAATATCGGAGCGAATATGTCAAGCGACGAGTTGGAAAAACATGCCTGGACCCCGCGCGCCCCGTCCGAGCGCATCCTCATGGCGCTCAAGATGCACGGGGCGCTGACCTCGGCGCAGATGGGCCGGCGGCTGGAGATCACCGGCGAGGCCGCGCGCCAGCAGCTTGTGAAGCTGGCCGAGGACGGGCTGGTGCGCGACGAGCGCCGCTCTGCCGGGCGGGGCCGGCCCTCGACCTACTGGCACCTGACCGAAAAGGGCCAGGCGCGGTTTCCCGACAGCCACGCGGCGCTGACGGTCGAGCTGTTGCGCTCGATTCGCGAGGTGCTGGGCGAAGAGGCTCTGGACCGGATCATCAGCGCCCGCGAGGCCGGCACCCAGGCGCTCTATCGCGCGGCGCTGGCCGATGGCGGCAGCCTGCGCGACCGGGTGACTAGGCTGGCAAAACTGCGCTCCGAAGAGGGCTATATGGCCACCGCCGAAGAGGCCGGCGACGGCAGCATGATGCTGATCGAGAATCACTGCCCGATCTGCGCCGCCGCGACCATCTGCCAGGGCTTCTGCCGCTCGGAAAAAGCGGTGTTCGAAAGCGTTCTGGGCGAGGGCACCACGGTCGAGCGGGTCGAACATATCGTCAAGGGCGGGCGGCGCTGCACCTACCGGATCACCGAGGCGCGCCCATGACCGGGCATCCGCGCGCCAGCAAGGCGCCGAAACCCGCCGAGGCCATCGCCGAAGGGCTCGACGAGGCGATGATCCGCCGCGTCGTCCGGCGCTTCTATGCCATGGCACGCGAGGACGAGGTGATCGGGCCGATCTTTCGCAAATACGTGCCGGATGCGCGCTGGGAAACCCATCTGGAGGATATCGAGACCTTCTGGTGCGCCTCGCTGCTCAGCAGCCGCCGCTACGACGGCCGTCCGATGCCCCGGCATCTGGCCATCACCGAGCTCGACGATTCCCATTTCATGCGCTGGCTGGCGCTGTTCCGCCACACGGTCACCGAGCTTTGCCCGCCGCTGACAGCGGCGCTGTTCATCGACCGCTCCGAGCGCATCGCCAATTCCTTCCGCATCAATATTGCCATGCATCGCGGCGAAGACCTGGTCTTTCAGCCGCCCCTGAAACGCGAAACCTATCCGTGACACTCACAGACCAATTCGACCTCTCTGCACGCAACACGCTGGGGCTGCCGTCGCATGCGCGCCATGGCGGCATGCTGCCCGATGCCGGCGCCATGATCGAAGCGCTGGCCTTTGCCCGCGACAAGGGGCTGCCCTTCCACCTGCTGGGCGGGGGCAGCAATTGCGTGCTCGCGCCGCAGATCGAGGCGGTGGTGGGGGTCTCCGGCATGACCGGGCGGTGGATCGACACCAGCGCGCCGGATGCGGTCCGGGTCACGGCCTGCGCCGGCGAGAGCTGGCCCGGGCTGGTCGAGTGGAGCGTCGCGCAAGGCGTCAGCGGGCTGGAGAATCTCGCGGGTATCCCGGGCACGGTGGGCGCCGCGCCGATCCAGAATATCGGCGCCTACGGGGTGGAGCTTTCCGATATCTTCGAGTCGCTCATCGCCTTCGATACCGAGACCAGCGCGTTCCGGCGTTTCGACAAGGCGGCCTGCCGCTTTGCCTATCGTCACAGCCGTTTCAAGGAGATTCCGGGGCGCTATATCGTCACCGAGGTGACGCTCGCCCTGCCCCGTCCCTGGCGCCCGGTGCTGCGCTATGCGGGGCTCGACGCGCTGCCCGCGGGCAGCGACGCGCGCACCATCATGCAGGCGGTTCTGGCGCTGCGCGGCACCAAGCTGCCGGACTGGCGCGAGACCGGCAATGCCGGGTCGTTCTTTCACAATCCCATCGTGCCGGAGGCAGAGGCCGCACGTTATGCCGAGGTGCCGGGGCATGCTGTCGAGGGCGGCCGCAAGCTCTCGGCGGGCTGGCTGCTGGAGGCCAGCGGGCTCAAGGGCTATCGCTGCGGCGATGCCGGGTTTTCCGAGCAACACGCGCTGGTGCTGGTGAACCATGGCCGCGCGACCTTCGACGATGTGACCCGGCTCGCCGCAACGGCGGTGGAGCGGGTACGCGAGCGCTTCGGCGTGACGCTGGTACAGGAGCCGGTGACGCTCGGCTGAGCGGTGGGCAGATTGCCCACCCTACAGCGTCAAGCTCGGGTGAGCCGCGCCATCGCCGGCCCGTGGGTTGGCGACCTTCGCTTTGAACCTCTCGATTTATCCCGGCCAAGTCCGAGAGACCTCGACACGTTGTACTGACGTCACCAAATCGCCAGCCCGCCCGAACGGGCCGGCGATGGCGCGGCGGCCTGCGGCCTTGTTCCGCGCCCGCGCATTGCTCGACCGTAGGGTGGGCAATCTGCCCACCGTGCCGCCCTCTACCCCTCCGTCTTCCGAAACGCGCTGTAGAGATTCACATAGCCCTTCTCGACCCGCTTCTTCGCGTGGCGCGCCGCCACCTCGGGATCGAGCGGCTCAAACCCGCAGCCCGCCACCAGCCGGTGCATGAAGGCCGCCCGCCCGGCCACGGCGATGGCGCTGTGCAGCGCCGCCTCGTCCCAGCCGGCGGCAAAGACCGCATCCGCATCGGCCTGCGCCATCTCCGTCGGAGACAGCATCAGCTTGCGCACGAAATGCAGCAGCGGCTTCAGCTTCTCCTCCACCGGGGCGCTGTCCACATCCTCGACCAGCCGGTCGAGCAGCCCGCGCTCGTAACCCCAGGCATAGGCCACCTCGGAATGGCCGGTGAAGACAAAGCCGTTGCCCGACACCCCCGCCGCATAGGCCAGGATCAGCTCACGCTCCGCGGGGCTCAGCGGCGAGCGGCCGTTCATCAGCGCCTGGCTCATCTCGGAAAACGGGCCATAGATCTCCTTGTATTGCTTGAAGACATTCGGCGGCCCGGCATTCTCGGGCAGGGATTTCAGGAAGGGCATGGCGCCTCCTTTCATGGTCGTGATGGCACGGCACTGCTCAGCCCGCGAGATAGTCCTCGTCGGTGACATGCTCCATCCAGTCGACCGCCGAGCCGTCGATATACTCGGTGACGGCGATATGGGTCATGGCGGTGGTCTCGGTGGCGCCGTGCCAGTGCTTTTCGCCCGCCGGGAACCAGATCGAATCCCCCGGCGCGACCTCCTGCCTCGGCTGGCCCTTGCTCTGCACCCAGCCGCGCCCGGCGGTGACAATCAGGATCTGCCCCGCCGGATGGGTGTGCCAGGCGGTGCGCGCACCCGGCTCGAAGGTGACGAGCCCGGTGCCGACACGGCCCGGCGCCTCGGACCCGATCAGCGGGTCGCGGCGGACGGTGCCGGTGAAACTCTCGGCGGGCGCCCAGGAGGACGGGCCGGAGGCGGCGCGGTTGATCTTCATGGCATGATCTCCTGTCAGTCGGCTTCCATGCGCAGCGCCATCGAGGCGCGATAGCGCGGATCGCCGGTCAGTTCGTGAATGGCGTCGAGCACCGAGAGCACCCGGCCAAGGCCGATCTCCCGCGCCCAGCCGATGGGGCCTTTGGGATAGTTCACGCCAAAGCGCATGGCCTTGTCGATCCCCTCCTCGTCGGCGACGCCCTGAAGCCTCGCCTCGAAACCTTCATTGGCCAGCATCGCCACGGTGCGCATCACCACCAGCCCCGGCCAGTCCGGCAGTCGCATGCCGGTGAGGTTGCGCATCGCCAGCGTCGCGGCAAAGCGTTTCAGCACATCCTCGCCCACCTCCGGCGAGGCGGCAAAGCCCAGCCGTTTGCCGTCGGCGCCGAGGTCATAGACGATCACCGGCTGTCCCAGCTCTTTCGCGAGCTGCCTGGCTGTGCGCCCGTCGGTCAGCCGGATCGCGGTGCCGCCGGCCTCTTCATTGCCGCTGAGCGCCAGCCCGTCGAACCCGTCGGCCCGGCCCGCCGGTGCGGGCGCGGCGGGCTGCGGCGCCTCGGCGCCTTCGGAATAGTCGTAAAAGCCGCGCCCGGTCTTGCGCCCCAGCCGCCCGGCATTCACCAGCTCTAGCTGCGCGATGGAGGGGCGAAAACGCGGTTCCTGATAATAGGCCTCGAAGACCGAGGTGCTGACCGCATAGTTCACGTCATGCCCGATCAGATCCATCAGCGTGAAGGGCCCCATGCGGAAGCCGCCGCCCTCGGTCAGCAGCGCATCCAGCGTCGCCGGATCGGCCACCTGCTCCTCGTAAAGCCGCAGCGCCTCGGCGTAATAGGGCCGGGCGACGCGGTTGACGATGAAACCGGGAGTGGATTTTGCATGCACCGGGATCTTGCCCCAGGCCTCTGCGGTGTCAAAGACGGTCTGCGCCACGGCAGGGTCGGTAGAGACGCCGGAAATCACCTCGACCAGCTTCATGACCGGGGCGGGGTTGAAGAAATGCATCCCCACAAGCCGGCCGGGCCGTTTCAGGTCGCGCCCGATGGAGGTGACCGAGATCGACGAGGTGTTGGTGCCGAGGATCGCATCCTCGCCCATGATCCCCTCAAGCTGGGCGAAGAGCTCGCGCTTGACCTCCAGCTTTTCCACGATGGCCTCGACCGCCAGCGCGGCATCGGCGAAGGCGTCGAGCGAGGGCGCGACCTCGATCCGGCCCACCAGCGCGGTCACATCCGCCTCACTCATCTTGCCGCGCGCGACCAGCTTTTCCAGCCCCTTGGCGATGCGCGCCCGGCCCTTTTCCGCCGCGCCCTCGACGGCGTCATAGAGCAGCACCGGATGCCCCGCCGCTGCCGCCAGTTGCGCGATCCCCGCACCCATCGTACCCGCGCCGATCACGCCGACGCTGCGCGCTGTGTCGATCCCTGCCATATGGGTCACTCCCCCCGGTCTTTTGTTGTCAGAATGATCTTACCCGAGACCTTCGCCGCCTGAAGCCCGGCCAGCGCCACGGCGAATTGCGCCAGTGGCAGGCGGTCGGCGATGCGCGGCGCGAGCTTGCCCTCGGACCAGAGCCTGAAAATATGCGCCTGCGCCTCCTGCACCCGGTCGAGCTGGCGGGCGCGGTAGTCGGTCCATTGCACGCCGCCGACGGTTATGTTCTTGACCAGCAGGTAATTGCCGCCGAATTGCGGGATCTGGCCGGAGGCAAAGCCCACCACGATCAGCCGCCCGCACCAGGCCATGGCGCGCAGCGCCGCCGCCGAGGCGTCGCCCCCCACCGGGTCGATGACCACATCGGCCCCGTGCCCGCCAGTGGCCTCTTTCACCGCGTCGCGCATGCCGTCGCGCAGATTCTCCATGCCGGTATCGACCACCGCGTCGGCGCCGAATTCCCGCGCCAGCGCGGCGCCCTTTTCGCCCCGCGTCGCCGCGATCACCGTGCCCGCGCCAAGCGCCCTGGCAAGCTGCACCGCCGCCATGCCGACACCGCCGGTGGCGCCCAGCACCAGCACAGTGTCGCCGGGGGTCATCGCCGCGCGGTCGGTCAGCGCAAAATACGCGGTCTGGTAGACGAGACCGAAGCTCGCCGCCACGTCGAAGGGCAGATCGTCGGGCATCGGAAAACAGTAGCCCGCCGGCAGCGCCAGCTTTTCGGCATAGGTGCCGTAGCTCGGCAGCACCATGACGCGCTGCCCGACGCTGAGCCCCGTCACCCCGGCCCCGAGTTTCGAGACAATGCCCGCGCCGGCAAGGCCGGGCGAGAAGGGAAAGGGCGGCTTTTTCTGATACTTGCCCTCAATATAGAGGATATCCGGAAAATTCGCCTCCGCCGCTTCGATATCGACGACAACCTCGCCCTCGCCCGGTTCCGGGTCGGGCAGATCGCCATATTGCGCCTGATCGAAGGGGGTGAACTCGCGAACGATGACGGCTTTCATGTCAGTCCTTTCCCTCGGGCGCGGCGCCGAGGCAGCTATCTGTGTCGGCGCCCAAAGCGGGCGCGCTGCGGGGCGCATCGCCGCCCTCGCGGAACCCCGGGATCACCGGCACCGGCAGGGCGGGCATTTCCTCGCCCGCCGCACTGGCGATCCTGGCGGCAAAGACGCCGCGTTCGCGGAAATGCGGGTCTGCCATGGCCTCCTCCAGCGTCCGGACGATGGAACAGCAGCAATCGGCGGCCTCGAAGATCGGCGCCCAATGTGCCGCACTCTGGCTGCGCAGAATGGCGGCAACGCCCGCGGTGGTGGCCTCGGGATCCTTGCTGTCGTCGCGCAGCGCGGGATCGAGCCCGATGGCCTCGCAGAACGACTCCCAGAACTTCTGTTCGATGGGCGCGATGGCGGCAAAGCGGTCGTCGGCGGTGGGGTAGAGCCGGTAGCGCGGCGTGCCGCCGGTCACCAGCGCGTCGCCATTGCCCGGCCAGTCGCTGGTGACCTGCCCCTCGCCCTGCGCCCAGTAGAGGAAGGGAAAGAGGTTTTCCGCCATGGCGATGTCGATCTGCGCGCCCATCCCGGTCTTTTCCCGGCGCCAGAGCGCCATGAGGATATTGACCAGCGCAGGATAGGTGCCGCCGGCAATATCGGCGGTGAGCGCGGGCGGCATCACCGGCACCTCGGGGGTGCCGAGGCTCAGCGCCGCCATGCCCGCGTCGCCCTGATAGTTCAGGTCGTGCCCGGCGCTCATAGCCTTCGGCCCGGTCTGGCCATACCCGGTGATCGAGCAATAGATGATATCGGGGTTGATCGCTTTCATATCGTCATAGGACAGGCCCAGCCGCGCCATGACGCCCGGCCGGAACTGCTCCATCACGATATCGGCGCTCTCGATGAGCGGCACCAGCCGGGCGCGCTCCGTCGGATCCTTGAGATCCAGCGCGATGCTCTTCTTGCCCCGGTTCAGCAGGTGAAAGTTGGAGCTGTCGCTGCCGCCCCATTTCGGCACATAGCTGCGCATCTCCTCGCCGCGCCCCGGGCGCTCGACCTTGATCACCTCGGCCCCGGCTTCCGCCAGGATAAGGGTCGCCATCGGCCCCGGCAGCAGGGTCGAGAAATCCAGCACACGGATACCGCTCAACGCGCCTTTCATGACTCAGCCCCGCGCTTTGGCGACAACCGCCGCGCGCGCCGGTGCATAGCCGGGCTGGCCGGTCATCTCCTGCAAGACGGTGGTCACGTCATAGTGCCGCGCAAGCCCACCGCGCTGGACCCGCTCCAGCGGCCCGTCGGGATAGCCGAGCCCCATGCAGCAGGTCTTGTCCATATCCTCCGCCGTCGCCAGCCCCTCGTCGAGAAAGCGCAGCGCGTCGTTGTATTTGGGGCGGACAAGCCGGTCGATGATCCGGCCCGGCTGGTCGGCGCAGACCACCACGTCAAAGCCCGCCACCTCGAACACCGCGCGCGCGGCGGCGAGCGCCTCGGGCGTGGTGTTGGGTTGTTTCACCAGCTCGATCAGGTTCGACGGCGCGTCATTGCCGTTGCGATAGCGGGCAAAGCCCACGACATTGGAGCCTTCGCGGCCCAGATCCTCGCCGGTATGCACGCCCAGACATTCGGTATCGAGCTCGACCAGAACGGCGGTCTTGCTGTCGTCCGGCGCAAAGCCGCCGCCAAGATGGACCGTCACCGGCGCGCCCTCGGCACCGCCCGAGAGGAACGCATCGCCCGCCGGGAAGGAGCGGCTTTCGCCGGTGCCGACAATGGCATAGCCCGGCGCCTCGGTGGCTTTCTCGGAGGTCAGCCCGGTCAGCAGACCCGAACCCGACTTGTTGCCCAGACGCCCCGCCGCGACCATGCGGCGGCAGAGCGGCGGCACGGCGGCGCGCTTGTCGAGCGTGATCGGATAGAACGCCTCGCCCAGACGCACCTGCGTATCGAGCCCGATGAGGTCGAGCAGCGTGCAGGGCCCCATCTTGTAGCCGAGGCCGGACTTGATCGCGAGGTCGAGATCCTCGGGCGTGCAAAGCCCCGCCTCGATGGCGCGGATCACGTCGTTGTTGAATGGCACCAGCAGCGCGTTGAGGATGAAACCCGGCTTGTCCTGGGTTTCCACCGGGATCTGCTTGCAACTCTCGGTCCAGGCCCAGGCGGTCTGAAAGGTCTCGTCCGAGGTATTGATGCCGCGCGACATCTCAATGAGCTTCATCACCTGCGCGGGCAGGCAGAAATGCATGCCCACCACGCGGTCGTCACGGCCCGAGCCCCCGGCGATCTCGGTGATCGAGAGGGTGGAGGTGTTCGACGCAAAGATCGTCTCGGGCTTGCAGATCTCGTTGAGCTTGCCGAAGAGCTCTTTCTTGACGCCCAGATCCTCGAAGATCGCCTCGATGATCAGGTCGCAATCGGCCAGCTCGTTCAGGTCGGTGCTGTCGGACATGCGGGCCATGGTGGCCTCTTTATCCTCGGCGCTCATCCGGCCCTTGTCGACGGATTTGCCGAAAAACTTGTCGGCGGCGGCGCGCTGGCGGGCCAGCGCATCGGCGGACATGTCGAAACAGACGGTCTCGTACCCGCCGCGCGCCGCGACAATGGCGATGCCCGCGCCCATGGTGCCCCCTGCCCCGCAGATGGCGACTTTCTTGATACCGGTCATTTTGTGATGAAACTCCGTCCGATGAGTTGGCGGTGGACCTGGTTGGTCCCTTCCCAGATCTGGGTGATCTTGGCGTCCCGCATCAGCCGTTCCGCACGGTAGTCACGGCAATAGCCGTAACCGCCGTGGAACTGCACGCATTCCGTGGTCATCTTCATGGCGAGATCCGAGGCGCGCAGCTTGGCCAGCGACGCCTCCATGCCGAAATCACTCTCACCGGCCTCGACCAGATCGGCCACGTAATCGAGCCATTTCTCGACCATCAGCAGCTCGCCCGCGAGATCGGCCAGGGTGAACTGGTTGCCCTGGAATTCCAGAACCTTCTTGCGGCTCTGCACCCGGTCGGAGCCATAGGCCACCATGTCCTTGAACGCCGCCCGTGCGATCCCCAACGCCTGCGCCGCCACCGAGGGGCGCGAGCGGTTGAGCGAGCCGAGCAGGATCCTGAGCCCGTCGCCCGGTTCGCAGAGCAGATTGGCGCGCGGCACGCGGGCGCCGTCGAAGGCCAGCGTGCAGGTCGACGAGCCGTTATGGCCCATCTTCTTTTCCTTGCCGACGACGGTGAAGCCCTCGGTGCCCTTCTCAAGGATCAGCGCCGAGATGGATTTCTTGGGGTCGTCGATCTCCGACCATTTGCCGAAGACGAGATAGCGGTCGGCCACGTCGCCGTTCGAGATAAAGCATTTGCCGCCCTTGATGACGATGTCGTCGCCATCGGGGGTGAAGCTGGTCTTCATGCCGGTGGCGTCCGACCCGGCGGTCGGCTCGGTGATCGCCAGCGCGCCAAGACCGCCTTCGGCGATGCAGGGAAGCAGGCGCTGCTTCTGCTCTTCGCTGCCGTATTCGATCAGCGGCTTCATGCCGTGGTAATTGGTGGCATAGATGATGCCGGTGGAGGCGCAGGCCTCCGAGATGATCGCCACGATCTCGAGATAGAGGCGGAAGGACATCGGCATGCCGCCATATTCCTCGGGCACGAACACCGCGTTCAGCCCCAGCGCGTTGATCGCCTCGACGTTCTTCCAGGGGAACTCGCCGGTGGCGTCGATATGTTCGGCATTCGGCGCGATGACCTCATCGGTCATGCGCTGGACCTGATCGAGGATCGCCTGTTCGTCCTCGTCCCATTTGCGCGTGCTCAGGACGCGTTCATACATGTTCATCAGTGGTTCATCCCTTGTGCGCCGTCGATGTAGATGGTCTCGCCGGTCAGGAAGTTGATCTCTTCAGCAAAGAGCGCGGCCACCAGTTTCGCCACGTCCTCGGGCTTGCCGGGGGCGCCGGTGGGAATGCGGCTCTTCATCCATTTCTGGACCTTCTCGCGCGCGAGGAACTCGCGGTTCAGGTCGGTCTCGATATAGCCCGGCGCCACGGTCATCACGCGGATGCCGTCGCCCGCCCATTCCACCGCCATGCAGCGGGTCATCGCCGCGACGGCAGCCTTGGAGGCGCAATAGGCGAGGTTGTCGGGCACGCCCATCTTGTCGAAGAACGAGCCGATATTGACGATGGTGCCGCCGCTTTCGCGCAGATGCGGATAGGCCTCGCGCGCCGCCACCATGACGGCGGTGGTGTTGAGCGCGATGGTGGTGTTGAAGCTCTCCACCGTCAGCCCGGCAATCGGCCCGCCGATATGCACGCCCGCGTTGTTGACCAGCCCCGCGACGGGACCGCGCGCGGCGATCTCCTCGAAGGCGGCTTTCACCCCCGCCTCGTCGGTCATGTCGCAGGCGATCTGGTGGCCTACCGGGCCGCTGCCCGAGCGCGACAGGCAGACGATGGGATAGCCGCGGCTTTCCAGCTCGGCGGCGATGGAGGCGCCGATCCCCTTGGAGGCACCGGTTACGACGATCTGTCCCTTAGCCATCCTTGAACTCCGGTTTGCGTTTCTCTTCGAAGGCGGCCATGCCTTCCTCTGCGTCCTGCGTGCGGTAGGCGAGCGTCGAGAGCTCCGCCTCGACGCGCAGCCCCTCGGCCAGCGGCAGATCGGCGGCGCGCTGTACCGCGCTGCGGGCAAAGCCGAGCGCGGGCAGGCTGTAGCGGGTGAACTTGCCCGCGAACTCCAGCCCCGCCTGCATCAGGTCACCTTCGACCACGGCATTCACCAGCCCGATGCGCTCGGCCTCGTCGGCCTTGACGTTGCGCCCGGTCATGATGATCTCCAGCGCGCGGCCCTCGCCGATGAGGCGCGGCAGGCGCTGGGTGCCGCCATAGCCGGGGATCAGCCCCAGCTTGATCTCGGGCAGGCCGAACACCGCGTTCTCCGAGGCCAGCCGGAAGGTGCAGGCCAGCGCCAGCTCCGACCCGCCGCCGAAAGCATAGCCATTGACCAGCGCCACCGAGGGCACCGGCAGCGTGTCGAGCCTGGCAAAGACGCTCTGCCCCAGCTCGGCGCCGCGCAACTGGTCCATCAGCGGGCGATTGCGCAACTCCTTGATATCGGCGCCGGCGCAGAAGGATTTCTCGCCCGCGCCGATGATCAGCAGGGCGCGTACACCCTCCATCTCCGCCACCTCGTCAAAGGCGGCGCCGATGTCGCGGATGATCGCGAAGCTCAGCGCATTGAGCGCCTCGGGACGGTTCAGGGTCAGAACGGCGCAATCGCCGTTCCGCGTGAGGTCAACAACGGACATGACTCAGGCCTTTTCTTCGACGTAGCGCACGGGTTCGGGCGAGATCTCGCCGCGCTTCACCATCTCGGTCAGCTCGCGCTTGAGGATCTTGCCGCTGGCGGTCAGCGGCAGCTCGGGCAGCGCAAGGAACCACTCGGGCATGTCGAATTTCGACAGCCCTTCCCGGGCGAGGTGATGCAGCATCTCTCGCGCCTCGACCTCGCCGATCACCGCGAGGCAGACCTTTTCGCCCAGCCGCTCGTCGGGCACGCCGAAAGCGGCGGCCTTCTCGACGCGGGAATGGGTCAGCGTCAGCGACTCGATGCGCGAGGGATAGATATTGTGCCCGCCGCGAATGATCAGATCCTTCACCCGCCCGTCGATGCGCAGATTGCCATGCGCGTCAAAGGAGCCGAGATCGCCAGACAGCAGATAGCCATGCGCGTTGAAGGTCTTCTCCGTCGCCGCCTGATTGGCGAAATAGCCCAGCATCATCGCCGCCCCGCGCCCGCCAATCTCGCCGGACTGGCCCTGCGGCAGCTCGCGGTCGGGGTTTTCGGGATCCCAGATCTTGACCTCATAGGCCGGCCCGCCGCGCCCGCAGGTCGAGATCCAGACATCCTTACTGTCGTTCGGATGGGTGTATTGATGCGAGGAACATTCGGTCATGCCGTAGATGTTCTGCGGCGCGATGCCCTGATCGACAAAGTTCTGCGCCACCACCTCGGGGATCGGCGAGCCCGCCATATAGAAGGTCTGCACCTGCCCGATCCGCGACATGCCGCGCTTTTTCTGCTCGGCGAGAATGTCCATCGCGTGGGTCGGCACGCCCAGCACATAGGTGGCGCCGGTCTCGACGATCCAGTCGAGCCGGCTCATGCCCTCGGGCGGATCGTCCATGACGAGCTGGCCGCCGCAGACCAGCCACTGCCCCAGCGCCACCCAGGCGATGTGATGCGAGAACGGGCTGAGCGTCAGGATCACGCTGTGCTCATCCAGCGCCCAGTCGCGCGCCAGATCGCGGGCATTGGCCAGCAGCGTATTGCAGGAATGCATGACGCATTTCGGCTTGCCCGTGGTGCCCGAGGTAAAGGCCAGATAGGCGATGCTGTCGGGGTTGGCATGCGGCTGCCGGTTGAGCTGCGTGATATGCTGCGGGAAGTTCTTCGGCGTATAGACCTTTTTGAGAAAGGGCAGCTCGGCGAGCATCGCGTCGAAATCCTGCGCCTTGCGGTCGGCGCCCCAGCCGTCTTCGGTGACCAGCGCCTTGGCGGAGAGCTCGGTCAGCAGATCGACGATCTCGGCGCAGGTGTAGCTGCGGTGCAGCGACGGATTGCAGGCGATGCCCTCGCGCGAACAGGCGAGGAAGGCGATCACCACCTCGACCCGGTTCGACATCCAGATCGAGATGCGGTCGCCCGCCACGATGCCCTTTTCGACCAGATCGTCGGCCATGGCATCGCTGCGCGCCTTCAGGCTCTGCCAGTCGAGCGTATCGCGACCGTCGCGCAGCGCCACACCGTCGGGGTTGGCCTCGGCATGCTGCGCGAGCTGCTGGTAGAAGGTCTCGTCCTGCCAAAGCCCCGCATCGTAATATTGCCGGGCCGCCGAAGGATCGTGAAGCGTCAGAAACGGTCGCATGGCGTCACCTCAATGGCCGAACTTGGAGGGGTCGGGCGATTTGCGGGAGTTGAAGCTCTCGTTCAGCTCCTTGTGCTCCTCGCTGCCGAGATACTGCGTCAGCAGCAGATCGTGGGTGACCCGGCTGAGCCCGCCGACACCGCCATGACGCGCATTGAAGGCGCCCTTGATCGCGGCCAGCGCGAAAGAGCCGCGCTCGGCGATCTCCAGCGCGAATTCGCGGGTCTTCTCTTCGAGCTGGTCGTCCGGCACCACGCGGTTGATCATGCCGATCTCTTTCGCCTCGGCGGCACTCATCTTCTTGTTGCAATACCAGATTTCCTTGGCGCGCTTCTTGCCAACCAGATCTTCGAGATACCAGGTGCCATAGCCCGCATCGAAAGAGCCCATCATCGGGCCGACCTGCCGGAAGACAGCGCTTTCCTTGGCGATGGTCACGTCGCAGACCACCTGAAGCACGTTGCCGCCGCCCACGGCAAAGCCGTTGACGCTCGCCACGACCGGCTTTTGCAGCTTGTCGATGGCCTCGTACATCTCCAGCACCGGCAGCGTGCCGGCGTAGAGGTTGGTCTTTTCCATCCCGTCCTTCTGGCCGCCGATGCAGAAGAACCGGTCGCCCGCGCCGGTCAGCACCACCACGCGGGTGCGCGTCTCGCGGCGGATGCCCTCGATACAATCGCGGATCTCGTGGCACATGGTTTCGGTGAACATATTGCCGTTTTCCGGCCGGTTCAGCGTGATCTTGGCGATCGGCCCGTCTTCCTCAAACAGGATCTGGCTAAAGCTCATGGTCTTCGCTCCTTGGTCTCGGGCCGCGCCGGCGGCGCCCGTCATCTCGTTTTGCCCGCAGTCGCAGCAAACGCCAGCCGGACCGGATTGGCCAGATGGCGACAGTTTGCCTGCGGTTTCTTCGCCTTAGATGGCGCTGCCGCACAGCGCCGGGCTCTGAAAGCGGATACGCAATAGCCGTGCCAGCGCAGAGTTTGCGCCCTGGCATCCGACGCAGCGGAAGCCTCCAGCTCCGCCCCTTTCCCGGCACAGACCTTTACATTTCCGGACTGGCACGGGGTTTGCGAGCCTCAAATGTAAAGTCAATTTGCACTATGGGAGAGAAAATGTACTGCGAATGCATGCAGCATTTCGGACAGCCCCTTGTCCACGAAACCCGCGAAGATCCGGCGCCCACGGGCAGCGAGGTTCTGCTGCGGATCACCGCGGCGGGGCTGTGTCACAGCGATCTCCATATCCATAGCGGCGAATACGATCTCGGTCACGGCCGCAAACTGAACTTCGCCAGCCGGGGGCTGGAGCTTCCTGTGGTGCTCGGCCACGAGATCGCGGGCAGGATCGAGGCCGCGGGGCCCGAAGCGCAGCATCTCGACCCGGCGCGCAACTATGTGGTCTACCCCTGGCAGGGCTGCGGCAGTTGCCGGGTCTGCCTGGAGGGGCGGGAGAACTTCTGCCCCACCCCGCGCAATCTCGGCTTTCACGCGGATGGCGGCTTTGCCAGCATGATCCGGCTGGCGCATCCGCGCTATCTCTTCGATATCGGCGATCTCGACCCGGCGATTGCCGCGCCGCTCGCCTGTTCCGGGCTGACCTCGTTTTCCGCGCTGAAAAAGGTGGAAGAGACCATCGCCGAGGTGCCGCTGGTGATCATCGGCGCCGGCGGGCTGGGGCTGATGTGCATCGGGCTGGTGAAGGCGCTCGGCGGGCTGCCCCCGGTGGTGGTCGATATCGACCCGGCCAAGCGCGAGGCCGCGCTGGCCGCCGGCGCTGGCCATGTGATCGACGGCACCGCCGAGGATGCCATGGCGCAGATCCAGACCGCCTGCGGCGCCACCATCCCCTCGGTGATCGACTTCGTCGCCGCCCCCGCTACCGCCAGCATGAGTTTCGATCTGGTCGGCAAGGGCGGCAAGGTGATCCTCGTCGGGCTCTTCGGCGGCGCGTCGGACTGGCCGCTGCCGCTCATCCCGCTCAAGGCGGTGAGCATCATCGGCTCTGTCGTCGGCAGCCTGCCCGAGTTTCAGGAGCTGATCGACCTTGCCCGCGCGGGCAAGGTGCCGCCGCTCCAGACAACCACCTATCCGCTCGACGAAGCGAATGACGCCATGCACGCGCTGGAGGAGGGCCGCATCGTCGGCCGCGCGGTTCTGGTTCCCTGATCCACAGGGGCATTTTTTCATCACAGGGAGGAAAACAAGATGAAGACAACACTGAAATCGCTGCTTACCGGGGGCTGCCTCGCGGCGCTCCTGTCGGCGGGAGGCATGGCCTCGGCCAAGGATCTGACCTTTGCGGTCGGCTTCCCCTCGGGCAGCACGGTGGTACAGAGCCTGGAGAAATTCGTGGCCAAGGTCGCCGACAACGGCGGCCCGGGCATCAAGCTCTATCCGCTGTCGCTGCTGGACCTGAAACAGACAGGCCCGGGGCTGCGCGACCATATCGTGGACATGGGCTATGTCATCATGCCCTATCACCCGGCGGAATATGCCAACAGCAACCTTGGCGCCGATCTCAACATGCTCTCTACCGTCGGAGACCGCATCGACGCGCCGGGCTTTGCCATGACCGGGGCGCTGACCGAGTACATCATGCTGGAATGCCCGGAATGCGTGGCCGAGTTCGCCCGCGAACGGCAGATTTACCTGGGCAGCATCTCGACCCACGACTACGCGCTGCTCTGCACCACGCCGATCCGGCAGGTGTCTGATCTCGCGGGCAAAAAGCTGCGCGTGGCCTCGGCGAACTGGGGCCGCTGGGCCGAAGCGATGGGCGCCACCCGCGTCAGCATCTCGGCCAACGAGACCTATGAGGCGCTGAGCCAGGGCGTGGTCGACTGCACCGTGGTGCACCCCGCCGACCTGCTCGACCTCCAGCTTATGGACGTGACGAAATACGTGACCCTGGGCGTGCCCGGCGGGCTCTTTGTCGGTGTCGGCGCCGCGAACATCAATATCGACGCCTGGCGCGGACTGTCGGAGGAGGAGCGCGTCGCGATGCTGAAAGCGGCGGCCTATAACAGCGCCGAGCTGAGCTATAACTATTATGTCCGCCCGATGGAGGCACTGGAAAAGGCGCGCGAAGAGGGTATCGAGATCATCGAGGCCGGGCCGGAACTGACCGAGGCGACCGAGGCCTTCGTCGCCGAAGACACGGCGGTGATCGCCGATCTCTTCACCGAGAATTACGGGGTGGAGAACGCCGCCGAAAAGGTCGCCAAGGTCAGCGCGCTGGTCGAGAAGTGGAAGGGTCTGACGAAAGACGTCAAGGACGTGGACACGCTCGCAAAGCTCTATGAAGACGAGATCTTTTCCAGGATCGACCCGACGAGCTACGGCATGAACTGAGCGCCCGAACAGTTGGACGGTTCAGCGGGGCGGGCCTTCGGGCCCGCCCTTTTTGGGTGCGGAACGGTGGGCAGATTGCCCACCCTACGAACGCGGTCGAGTATGTAGGGTGGGCAATCTGCCCACCGCCCACAGGCCCGACCGCATATGATCCGCTACTCTCCGAGAATCTCGTCGTTATGCTCGCCCAGAAGCGGCGGCAGACCGCGCGGGATGCAGGGCGCATCGTCGATCTGGATGCCCAGACCGATTTGCGGCACCACCCGCCCCTCGCCATCCTCCAGCGCAAAGAACAGCCCGCGCGCCTGCAATTCGGCATCGCCGGCCACCTCGTCCACGCGGTTGATCGGCCCGGCAGGGATGCGCGAAGAGGCGAACACCTCCAGCCAGTCCGCGCGCGGGCGGGTCTTGAGGATCTCCTGAATCCGCCCGACGATCTCGGCCCGGTTCTCGCGCCGCAGCGCATTGCTGGCGAATTCCGGGCGCTGCCCGTACTCCACATCGCCCATCGCGCTCCAGAACCGCGCCCAGATCGCATCCGAACCGAGCCCGAGATTGATCGGCAGATCCGCCGTATCGAAGGGCTGATAGATCGCGATCACACTGTCGGTCCCGCCCGAGCGCACCGGCACCTCGCCGGAGCCCAGATAGGAGGAAATCCGGCAGGTCAGAAAGCGCGTCATGCTCTCGACCAGGCTGATGTCGATCTTGTGACCCTGGCCCGTGCGCTGACGGTCCATCAGCGCCGCCATCGTTGCCATCGCCGCATCCTGCCCGGCCAGCATATCCGCCGCCGGCGCACCGATCTTTTGCGGCGCACCCTCGCCCGCCCCGGTGATATCCATGATCCCGGAATAGCCCTCGGCAATGAGGTCGTAACAGGTCAGCTCGGCGCGCGGCCCGCTCAGCCCGAAGCCGGTGATCGAGACAAAGATCAGATCCTCGCGCGCCTCTCTCATGTGCTCGTAGTCGAGCTTCAGCTTGCGCTGCACATCGGGCGGCTGGTTGGTGACAAAGACATCCGCCTCGGACACCAGCTTCATCAGCGCCGCGCGGCCCTCATCGCTGCGCAGATCCATGACGACGCTTTTCTTGTTGCGGTTGACGGCGGTGAACCACAGCGCCTGCCCGTCGAGAAAGGGCGGCCCCCATTGCCGTGCGTCGTCGCCGCTCGCGCGTTCGACCTTGATCACATCGGCGCCGAAATCCGACAGCAGCATGGTGCCGTAGGGGCCCGCAACCGAGGTCGTCAGATCGACGACGCGAACACCGGACAAAAAGCCGAACGCCGACCCGGTCTTGACCCGGGGCAGAGCGTAACCGGGCACCGCGTCATGCGTTTCTGAATCTTGCTCATGTGTTCGCATTGTCTGTCACCTAATTCTGTCACGGGGTAAAACGACGCAATAATCGTGCCAGAGAGACATCTTTCAGCGCGCCGCGTCGTAGGGTGGGCAATGCTGCCCACCCCTCACGTTCAGAGCTTTTCCGTCAGCTCCGGCACGGCCTGGAACAGATCGGCGACGAGGCCGTAATCGGCGACCTGGAAGATCGGCGCCTCTTCGTCCTTGTTGATCGCGACGATGACCTTGCTGTCCTTCATCCCCGCAAGGTGTTGAATCGCCCCGGAAATCCCGCACGCGATATACAGATCCGGCGCCACAACCTTGCCCGTCTGGCCGACCTGCCAGTCGTTCGGCGCAAAGCCCGAATCCACCGCCGCCCGCGACGCGCCCACGGCGGCGCCCAGCTTGTCCGCCAGCGCCTCGATGATCGCGAAATCCTCCTCCGAGCCCACGCCGCGCCCGCCGGAGACCACGATCCCCGCCGAGGTCAGCTCTGGCCGGTCGCTCTCCGCCAGCTTGTCCTCGACCCACTCCGAAAGCCCCGGGTTTTCGCCCGCAGCAACGTCCTCGATGGGCGCAGACCCGCCGGTCGCCGCCGCGTCGAAGGTCGAGGTCCGGAAGGTGATAACCTTTTTTTCATCCTTCGATTTTACCGTCTGCATGGCATTGCCCGCATAGACCGGCCGTTCGAACGTATCCACATCAACCACAGAGGTGACATCCGTCAGAACCATCACATCGAGAAGCGCCGCAACACGCGGCAGGATGTTCTTGGCATCGGTCGTCGCCGGCGCCACGATATGGCTGTAATCGCCCGCAAGCGACACGACCAGCGCCGCAACCGGCTCTGCCAGGCGGTGGCCGTAAAGCGCATCCTCCGCCACCAGAACCTTGGCCACACCCTCAATGGTCGCGGCCTCTGCCGCCGCGTCCTTCGCCTGTGCGCCCACCGCCAGAACGGTGACCTCGCCAAGCGCCGCAGCCGCGCTCACCGCCTTTGCGGTGGCGTCCATCGCCAGCGCGCCGTCATTGATCTCTGCCAGAAGAAGAACCGCCATCACACCGCTCCCGCGTCTTTCAGTTTCGCAATCAGCTCATCGACCGAGCCGACCATCTCGCCCGCCTTGCGCGCCGCAGGCTCCGCCGTGCCGACGATCTCAAGCCGCGGAGAAACATCGACGCCGTAATCGCCGGGCGTCTTCTCCTCGAGCGGCTTTTTCTTCGCCTTCATGATATTGGGCAGCGAGGCATAGCGCGGCTCGTTGAGGCGCAGGTCGGTGGTCACGATCGCCGGCAGGCCCACCTTGATGGTCTGCAAGCCGCCATCGACCTCGCGCGCCACCACGGCGCTGTCGCCGTCGATCTCCAGCGTGTTGGCATTGGTGGCCTGCGCCAGACCCGCCAGCGCCGCCAGCATCTGGCCGGTGGCATTCAGATCGTTGTCGATCGCCTGCTTGCCGCAGATCACCAGCCCTGGCTGCTCTTCCTCGACGATCTTCGCCAGGATCTTGGCCACCGCCAGCGGCTCGATATCCTCGTGCACATCCTCGGCGGCGACCACCAGGATTGCCCGGTCGGCGCCCATGGCGAGCCCGGTGCGCAGCGTCTCCTGCGCCTGCTTCACCCCGATGGACACCACGATCACCTCATCGGCCTTGCCGGCCTCCTTCAGCCGGATCGCCTCTTCCACCGCGATCTCGTCGAACGGGTTCATCGACATCTTCACATTCGCCAGATCGACACCCGATCCGTCCGCTTTCACGCGGACCTTCACGTTGTAGTCGATCACGCGTTTCACAGGCACTAGGACCTTCATTGCGTTCTCCTTGCGGTTTCGTTTCCACTGGCGCGGCGACACGATCCGGTCGGCGGCGCGCTGGCTGTCTGCCCTCACAAACGCAATTCCCGGGCCAAACCGCCCGCCACCCCGCTCGAAAGGCACGGAAATTGCATGGGGATCGGACAGAACCGGCAGGCATGGAAAACAGGAGGCACCGATGAGCGGTCAGCGATGGAAGAAACGGCCCGACGGGTCGAACTGGGGCGAGTTCGGCGCCGAGGATCAGCTCGGGCGGATCAATCTGGTCGACCCGGAGGCGCGGCTGCGCGGCGTGCGCGAGATCCGCACCGGCGAGAGCTTCTGCCTGTCGCTGCCGCTGGATTATCCCGGCGGCAACGCGCTGCTGGCGCATCGCGACGAGCCGCGCTTTCACTACGCGCCGCGCGGTGACGGCTATAATTTCAACTTCGCCCTGGCGCGCATGTCGCCCTGCGCCTGCGACGTGGTCTCGGACGAGGGCGTGACGCTCGACACGCAATATTCCACCCATTGGGACGCGCTCGGCCATGTCGGCGCGCTGTTCGATGCGGATGACGACGGCGAGGACGAGATCGTCTATTACAACGGCTATCGCGGCGGCGAGCACCTGGTCGGCCCGGAGGATGCGGGCGAGAAGAAGGGCGCGCACAAGCTGGGGATCGAGAACCTCGCCACCGCCTGCGCGCAGGGGCGCGGGGTGCTGGTGGATCTGGCGCGGATCTACGGGCGCGAGCGCGCCTATGTCGGCTATGACGATCTGATGCGCGCCATGGAGGGTATGGATGTGGAGATCGCCCCGGGCGATTTCCTCTGCATTTACACCGGCTTCGGCGAGCTGGTGCTGTCGATGCAGAAACAACCCGATCCGGAGGTTCTGGCCAGCTCCTGCGCCGGGCTCGACGGGCGCGACGACAAGCTGCTGAACTGGATCACCGACAGCGGCATCGCGGCGATTGCCGCCGACAATTTCGCCGTCGAGGCCTATCCGGCGCGCGATCCGGACTGCGACCCGCATGCCAAGCTGCCGCTGCACCACCATTGCCTGTTCAAGCTGGGCATCCAGCTTGGCGAGCTGTGGTATTTCGAGGAACTGGCCGCCTGGCTGCACGCGCATGGGCGCTCGGCGTTCTTCCTCTCGGCGCCGCCGCTGCGGCTACGCGGCGCGGTGGGCTCGCCGGTGACGCCGATCGCGACGGTTTGAGGGGGAGTGTCTTCGGTAGAGACACTATGCTCGCCACTTTGTCCCGGGGAACGCCGTCGATCCATGGCGCCCCCGAACGCGCGACGGTGGCCTCGCCACAGGCGTGAGGACTGGTGCTTAAATCGGCAGGGTTACGTCCCTCTGAAACGCAGAGGCCCCGGACCAGGTCCGGGGCTGGCGTTCTGGGCGGGCCAAATCGCGCGGCCGCCGCAAGGTCTCAGCGCACGACCGCCGTGCCCGGATTCTCCACCGCATAGCGCGTCACCACGCCCACGAGATGCGCGCGGTAGGCGCCCGAGCCGTTGAGATCGGCGATCATGTCATCCGCGTCGGGGCTCAGCCCGTCCAGCGCCGCTGCCGAGAAATCCTCCGCCAGCGCCGCCTCGGCGGCCGCCCAGCGGAACACCCCGTCATTGCCCGCTCCGGTGACGCCGACCCGCACGGCATCGCCCGTACGGCTGACGAAGCTGCCCGCCACAGGGTAGCGCGAGGCCTGGCTGCACAGCTTGGCGTAACCGGCGCTCTCGGGGATCGGAAAGGCGAGATGCAGGATGATCTCGCCCTCCTCCAGCACCGTGCCGAACAGCCCGTCGAAGAACTCATCCGCAGGAATGACCCGCTGGCTGGTCACCACATCGGCGCCCAGCGACAGCACCGCCGAGGGGTAATCCGCCGAGGGGTCGTTGTTGGCGACCGAGCCGCCCATGGTGCCCACATAGCGCACCTGCGGGTCGGCGATGCTGCCCGCCAGCGCCGCCAGCGCCGGGATCGCGTCTTTCACCACATCCGAGCCCGAAGTCTCGTAATGGGTGGTCGCGGCGCCGATCAGCAGCCGGTCGCCCTCGCGCCGGATCCCCTTCAGCTCGGGGATCGCGCGCAGGTCGATCAGCACATCTGGCGCGGCCAGCCGGTTTTTCATCGTGGGGATCAGCGTATGCCCGCCCGAGACGAAACTCGGGCTGTCGAATTCGCCCCAGAGCGCGGCGGCCTCGTCCAGCGTTTTCGGGCGGCGATAGGTGAAGTCGTACATATACATCGCGGCGCCCCCTTATGCCTGCTGCTTCGCGCGGTATTTGCCGGCGGCATCCAGCACCGCCTTGACGATATTGGTATAGCCGGTGCAGCGACAGATATTGCCTTCGAGCTGTTCGCGCACGGTCTCCTCGTCTAGCGCCCCGCCATAGCGGCGGATCAGGTCGGTGCCGGCCATCACCATGCCCGGGGTGCAAAAGCCGCATTGCAGCCCGTGATTGTCCTTGAACGCCTGTTGCAGATCCGACAGCGTGTCGCCCTCGGCCAGACCCTCGATGGTGGTGACCGCACCGCCATCGGCGGCCACCGCGAGCACGGTGCAGGATTTCACCGCCCGCCCGTCGAGATGCACGGTGCAGGCGCCGCATTGCGTGGTGTCGCAGCCCACATGCGTGCCGGTCAGGCCCGCATGATCGCGCAGGAAATGCACGAGCAGCGTCCGGTCCTCGACATCGTGGGTCTGCGGCGCACCGTTCACGGTGATGGTTACTTCGGTCATGCCGGTCTCCTTGTCGCGGGGCTCAGGCCGAGGCCTTTTCTGCGAAACAGTCGAAAAACTGCGTGGCGAGCTTTTCCGAGGTCGATTTGATCAGCCGCGAGCCGAGCTGCGCCAGCTTGCCGCCGACCTTCGCGGTCACCTCGTAACGCAGGATGGTCTCGTCTCCCTCCTCGCTCAGATATACGTCGGCCCCGCCGCTTGCAAAGCCGGCAACGCCGCCCTTGCCCTCGCCGGTGATGGTGTAGCGCTCCGGCGGGGTGATATTGCTCAAAGTGACGGCACCTTTGAAGGTCGCCGAGACCGGGCCGATCTTGAGCTTCACCGTCGCGGCAAAGCCCTCCTCCGGGCTGCCCTCCAGCTCCTGACAGCCGGGGATGCAGTCGCGCAGCACATCGGGATCGTTCAGCATCTCCCAGACCGTCTCGCGCGGTGCGGGAATTCGATATTCGCCGTTCAGATCCATTCTGTTCTCCCTTGGCAGTTCCGGCCTGTCGCGCGCCACGAGGGTGCGCCGGGAAATGTCTATGCAATATGCATGCCATAACCTCCTAATGTTCTGGCAATTCACAGCACGACCGGCGCCGCGCCCCGGGCTGGCACGGCAATTGCGCAGGTCCGGGCTGCAATACGGATGTTTCGGCACCTCCGTGAAGCGGCGGGCTGCCCCGCCCTCCGGGCGCGCCGTGTCGACCATGAAGCCGCCAGATCGTATGAAACCGGAAAGAACACAGAGATGAACACCATGGACAGCCAGCCTTTCGACTATGACGGGATCACCGTGCCGCCGCTGGACAAGATCTTTCGCGCCGAAAGCGTGGCCATCGTCGGCGCCTCGCCCAAGCCCGGCGCGCGCAACCGGATCGTCAAGGTCCTGATCAAGCACGGCTTTACCGGCCGCATCTATCCGGTCTCTCCCAGCGCCGACGAGGTCGAGGGGCACAAGGCCTACAAGACCCTGGCCGATCTGCCCGAGGTGCCCGACGTGGCGCTGATCATCACCCCGGCGGCCACCGTGCCCGGGCTCATCGGGGAATGCGGCGAAAAGGGCATCACCTGCGCCATCGTCTACAGCGCCGGGTTCGAAGAGATCGAGTCGGGCAAGGAACTTGCGGCGCAGCTCAAGGCGGCGGCGCGCAAGCACAACGTGCATGTGCTGGGGCCGAACGGTCAGGGCGTCTGGTCGATCAGGGCCAATACCATGCTGACCTTCGGTGCCGCCGCCTTCGGGCTCGACACGCTGCGCCATTCGCCCATCGCCATCGTCAGCCAGTCCGGCGCGCTTGCCGGCGCCATCGGCAATTACCTGCAACGCAACGGGCTCGGCTGCTCCTATATCGTCAGCGTCGGCAACGAGTCCTGCATGGATGCGCTCGACGCGCTGGCCTGGGTGATCGAGCAGGAGGACGTGCGCGTCGTGGCGCTCTATCTCGAAGGGCTCGACAACGCGGCGCGGTTCATTCCCATCGCCGCGCGGGCGCGCGAGAGGGGCGTGCAGATCGTCACGCTCAAGGCCGGGCGCTCGGCCTTCGGACAGGAGGCTACCGCCTCGCATACCGGCAAGATCGCCTCGCCCTACGGCATCTACAGCGATGTGCTGGATCAGGCGGGCATCATCATGGTCGAGAGCCTGGGCGAGGCCATGGCGGCGGTCGAGGTGCTGTCCTTCATGCCCGATCCGCGCGTCTCCGGCGACCCGCTGGGCGGCATCTCGGTGATGAGCTCCTCGGGCGGCGCCGGCGCGCTGCTGGCCGATCACAGCGACGAGCGCGGGCTGCCGATGGCGACCTTCAGCGACGACGCGGCGGCGAAGCTGGAGACCATCCTGCCGGAATTCGCCCGCAAGGCGAACCCGGTGGATCTCACCGGCCAGATCCGCTCCTTCCCCAACCTCTTCCGCGACACGTTGGCGGTGCTCAACGACGATCCGCGCACCGAGGCGATCGTGGTGCAGTTCGCCTCCTCGGGCCTGCGCGACCTGATCGACAACGGCGACGATTTCAAGACTGCCGCCCGGACCAGCGGCCTGCCCATCATCATCACCTTTGCCGCCGAAAAGGTGGATACCGCCACAAAGGAAGAGTTCATGCAGGCGGGCATCCTGCTCTCGGACGACCCGGCAAAGACCATGCAGGCGCTGAAATGGCTCTATGACCGCAAGCGCTTCACCGGGATCGAGATCGCCCCCCGGGAGAAATCGCAGCCGGACCTCACCCCGCCGCAGAGCTGGGAGGAGATGATGGATTTCCTCGAAGGCGCCCATGTGACGCCCGCGCCCTGGCGCATCATCCAGGCGAACGAAAGCGCGGCAGAGGCCTGCGCCGGGCTGAGCTATCCGCTGGTGGTCAAGGTGCTGCCCGATGCCGCCGAGCACAAGACCGAGCTGGGGCTGGTCAAGCTCAAGGTGATGACGCCCGAGGATGTGGATGCCCATGCCGCCGAGTTCCGCAGGATCCTGAACAAGCCGGATCTGCCGGTGCTGGTGCAGGAGATGGTGACGGACGGAGTCGAGGTGGTGCTCTCCTGTCTCGGCAACACCGATTTCGGGCCGGTTCTGTCGATCGGCTCTGGCGGCGTGGCGATCGAGCTGTATCGCGACGTGACCTATCTGTCGCTGCCGGTGACACCGGAGCAGGTCGAGGCGAGCCTGAAGAAGCTCAAGCTCTGGACCCTGCTGCAAGGCTTCCGCGGCGCGCCCAAGGCCGATATCGACGCGCTGGTGAAAGCGGCGGTGGGTTTCGGCGACATGATCCTGCGCACCCCGGCGCTGGCCGAGGCCGAGGTCAACCCGGTGCTGGTGCGCCCCGAGGGCCAGGGGCTGGTGGCGGTCGATTTCCTCGGCACCACGCGCGAGTGACGGCGACGCGCCCGGATGCGGTGACGCATCCGGGCGCGGTTTGCGCAAACTACGGAGACGTTGGGAAAAGCGACGTCAGCAGTCGCCGCGCCATCGCCGGCCCGTGGGGTGGCGAGCCGAGGATTGAACCTCTCGATTTATCCCAGCCAAATCCGAAAGACCTCGACACGCGGCACTGATGTCACCAAATCGCCAGCCCGTCACGCCGAAGGCGTGCCGATTATTAACGGCGCACCTTTGGTGCGACGGGGCGGGCCGGCGATGGCGCGGCGGCCTGCGGCCTTGTCCCGCGCCCAGCGTCGAGGGCATCATGGAGATGATGGCCCCCTACTCCCGGAACAAAACCCCCGCCTGCGCTTCCACGAGCTTCGAGATCTCGTCGATATTCGCCTCCGGCCCGAGCTCATTCGACGCCGCCTGCAACATCCCCCGCGCGAGCTGGCCGAACTGCAGCGGCGCGCCGCTGTCCATGGCGAGCTGCGTCGCGAGGTTGAGATCCTTCAGCATCAGCGCCAGCGCGAATTGCGGCTGCGGCAGCCCGTGTGCCAGCGCCGGCAGCATCGTCTCCGACGATTTGCTGCGCGCGCCGCCGGCATTCAGCACCTCCACCATGGTCTCCATGGCGATGCCGTTCTTCACCCCCACCGCAACCCCTTCGAGCATCGCGAAGCGGTTGCAGGTGCTGATCGTGTTGTTCACCAGTTTCAGAACCTGCCCCGAGCCGATGGGGCCGCAAAACGTATGGTTCGGCCCGATCCGGTCAAAGACCGGCACCGCGCGGGCATAGCTCTCTTCCGCACCGCCGATCATCATGGCAATGGTCCCGGCAAGCGCCCCCTTGGCACCGCCCGAAACCGGCGCGTCCAGCATCTCGACACCGCGCTCCGCCAGTTCCGCCGCAAGCTTGCGCGTCTCGGACGGATCGCCGCTGGTCTGGTCGATCACCAGCTTTCCGGGCGTGAGCCCCTCGGCCAGCCCGCCCGGCCCAAAGATCGCCGCGCGCACATTGGCCGAGCGCGGCAGGCAGAGCAGCACGACGTCACAGGCCCGCGCCATCGCGGCGGCACTCTCGGCCACCTCCGCGCCCTCGGCGGCAAAACCGTCGCAGAGATCCGCGTTCAGGTCGAACACCGTGAGCGGGCCGGAGACCATCAACCGCCGCGCCAGCGCGCCGCCCATGGCGCCCAATCCGATATAGCCCAGTTTCATGGCTTTCCCCTCAGTCGTCGGTATCCGGCACCACCTGCGTGCCCGACATCCGGTCGACGATCCGCGCCACCTCGTTCACCTGGGCGTCGCGGCCGATCTCGTTGATGCACATGGTGTAAAATTCGCGCACCAGATTGCCGAACATCATCGTCACATCCGAGGCGATTCCCAGCTCGGTCGCCAGCCGCACATCCTTGTGCGCGAGGCCGAGGGTAAAGCCCGAGTCGAGCTTGCCGGTCAGCACCCGCGGCGCCATCGTGTGTTCGAGAAAGAAATTCCGCGCCGAGCCGCGGCTGAGGATCTCGACCGCCTTTTCCGGCTTCAGCCCGTTCTTGGCGGCCATGGCCACCACTTCTAAGGTCATCAGCCGCTGCGCCGAGAACATCAGGTTGTTGGCGAGCTTGGCGACATAGCCGGTGCCGAAATCGCCCGCATGGATCGCGTTGGGGCTGATCGCGGCGAGGATCGGCGCCACCCGCGCGAACTGCGCCTCGGTGCCGCCCACAAGCATGGCAATCGTGCCCGCATTGGCGCCTTCCGGCCCGCCGGTGACCGGCGCGTCGACCATATCGACGCCCTGCTCCGCCAGCCTTGCCGCCAGCTTGCGCGACAGGATCGGATCGCCCGAGGTCTGGTCGATCACCATACTCCCCGGCCGTAGCGCCCCGGCAATCCCCTCCTCGCCAAAGAGCAGGCTTTCCACATGCTGAGAGGTGGGCAGGCAGAGCAGCACCGTGTCACAGGCCCCGGCCAGCGCCGCCGCAGACTCCGCCACGTCGGCCCCGGCCAACGCCGCGCAGGCCTCGGCACTGCGGTCGTAGACTGTGAGCGGCCCCGCCGCCAGCAGACGGCGCGCCAGCGGCGCGCCCATATTGCCCAGACCGATATAGCCGATGCCCATGCCTGCCCCTTCGCCTAGCCTTTGCCGCCCCCGGCAGAGGGCAGCCCGTCGTTATAGGGCACCGCTGCCGCGGCCCCCATAGGGTCGGAGGGGCGTTTCTCCACCAGCGCCTGGAGCCCCTCGCGGAACTCCACCGAGCTCATCGCCAGCACCTGGCCGAAGCCTTCGTAATCCATCAGCTCGTCGAGGCTGCTCTCGAAGCTCTTGAGCAGCAGCTGCTTGGCCACGCCCATCACCTCGGCAGGCCCGGCGGCAAGCTTTTCGGCCATGGCGATACCCTCGGCATCGACCTGATCGTCGGGCACGACCTTGAGCGCGAGACCGTTGTCGACGATCTCCTGCGCGTTCCACGACCCGTTCGTGTAGATGAAATTCCGCGTCCGCGAGAGGCCGATGGTGCGCGGCAGGGTGTAGAGCGTCAGGCAGTCCGGCACCGCACCGAGACGGAAGAACCCGGCGCTGAACTTGGCGCTTTCGCCGACGATCACCAGATCGGTCATCAGCGCCAGCCCCATGCCGCCGCCGATCGCCACGCCGCGCACGCCGCAGACGACGGGGCGGTTGAGCTTCATCAGCGGCGGAAACAGCGAGGCCGCGTGACGGAAGCGGCGATGAACCGGCCAGGGCTCATTGGCATCGGTCAGCATCCGCAGATCGCCGCCGGCACAGAAATTCTTGCCCTTGGCGGTGAGATAGACCGCGCGGACGGTGTGGTCGTCCTCGATCTCGCGCACGATATCGCGCAGCGACATGCGCATCTCGCGCGTGAGCGAGTTGCTCGCCTTTTCATTGGCGAGCCGGATGATCAGGACCGGCCCGCGCTGCTCGGTCTCCACATGGGGGTATTCCTTGATCATTCCGCCGCCTCCGTCTTGGGCACGGCCACGCCGGTGCTGGAGCGCGAGCGGTTGCGCCCGCCATCCACGACGATATCGGCGCCGGTGATGTACTGGCCCGCATCCGAGCAGAGGAAGACGGCGGCATTGGCGATATCGGCGGTCTTGCCGAATTCACCCAGCGGGATCGAGGAAAGCTCCAGCTCCTTGCGGCCCGCATCCTCATAGATCCGCTTCACCCCTTCGGTGTCGCCAATGGCGCCGGGGGCGATGGTGTTGCAGCGGATGCCGTCGCGGCCCCATTCGCCGCAAAGTGTCCGCATCAAGGACATGATGCCCGCCTTGGCGGCGCCAGCATGCGCACAGCCCGGCCAGCCTTCGAGCGCGCGGGTGGTCGAGATCGCGATGAAACGCCCGCCATGGGACGACGCCTTGAGCGCCGGATAGGCCGCCTTGGCGCAGTGGAAGGTGCCGTTGAGGTCGATATCGACCACGGTGCGCCAGGCATTGGCCGACATCTCGGCGGCCGGCACGACGAAATTGCCGGCGGCGTTGGCGATCATCACGTCGAGCCCGCCATAGGCCTCCACCGTGGCCTGCACCGCCGCCGCGACCGCCTCGGGGTCGCGCACGTCGCAGGTGACGGCCATCGCCTCGGCGCCCATCTCCTTGAGCTGGCTCACCGCGCCTTCGAGCCGTTCGGCATTGCGGCTGGCCAGCACCAGCTTGGCGCCCGCCGCCGCAAAGGCCTTGGCGATGCCGAAACCGATGCCGCTGCCGCCGCCGGTGATCAGCGCGACCCGGCCCGCAAGCGCGTCAGGTGTAAAGGTCATATCCGTTGCTCCTTGTGCTTTCGCCGGGGCCCGAGCCCGGCGGATTGCGCGGGACCATGCAAATGCAATGCCAACCGCCGGACGCGCTCAGGCCGCCGCATCCTCCAGCACCATGGCGGCGCATTTCTCGCCGACCATCATGCAGGGGATATTGGTGTTGCCCGAGGGCACGGTGGGCATGATCGAGGCATCCGCCACGCGCAGCCCGTCGATCCCGTGCACCCGCAGCCGCTCGTCCACCACCGCCATCGGGTCGTGCCCCATGCGGCAGGTGCCCACCATGTGATGGGTGATCTGCCCGGTCTCGCGGATGAAATTCAGGATCTCCTCGTCGCTCTGCACCTGCTTGCCCGGCGCCAGCTCCTCGCCGACAGCCGAGGCCATGGGCTCGGTGGCGATGATCTCGCGCGCGCGGCGCACCGCGAGGATCGCGGTCTGCCGGTCGTTCTCGGTCTCCAGAAAGCGGAAGGCGATCTTCGGCGGGTCCAGCGGATCGGACGAGCGGATATGGATATTCCCCGCGCTCTCGGTGCGCTGAAGATGGGAGTACATGAAGAACCCGTCCTCCTTCGACATGCGCCGGCCCTCGCCGGTCTTCAGCTCGATCAGGAAGGGCGCGACCACCATCATGATATCCGGCACGTCCTTTTCCGGGCGCGACTTCATGAAGACCCGCATCGTGCCGATGCCCTGCGAGATGAAGCCGGTGCGCAGCAGCCCGTAGCGCAGCACCTCTTTCACCAGGCCGATCCCCCTGCCCCGTTTCGACAGCGAAATCCCCGGCTTGCTGAAGCGCCATTTCAGGATGGCAGCGTAGTGATCGCGCAGGTTCTCGCCCACGCCGGGCAGTTCGTGTGTCGGCGTCACGCCGTGTTCCGTCAGGATATCCGGATTGCCGATACCCGACAGCTCCAGAAGCTTCGGCGAGTTCGCCGCGCCGCAGGAGACGATCACCTCGCGCTTGGCAAAGACCTCCTCGTTCTGGCCGTTGCGCATGAAGCGCACGCCGATGCAGCGCTTGCCGTCGAGGATCAGCGAGGTCACCTCGGCGCCAGTGATAATATCGAGCCGGCCCGCACGCCGTGCCGGTTCGAGATAGCGGTTGGCGGTGCTGTGGCGCTTGCCGCGCTGCACAGTCTGCTGCGCCATGGCGACGCCTTCCTGCGTCTCGCCGCTATAGTCCTTGTTATGAGGCAGCCCCGCCGCCTTGGCCGCCGAGATGAAGAGATCGTAAAAGGGCGTGATCTTGCTCGCCTCGGTCACCCGGATCGGCCCCGAACGGCCGCGATATTTGTCCTCGCCGATATCGGTACTCTCGAGCTTTTTCAGATAGGGCAGGATATCGTCATAGCCCCAGCCCCGGCAGCCCATCTGCGCCCAGGTGTCGTAATCGACGCGCTGGCCGCGATTGTAGATCGTGCCGTTGATCGAGCTCGACCCACCCAGCATCTTGCCGCGCGGCACATAGATCTGGCGCCCGCCGAGATCCGGGTTGGGCTCCGAGCGGTAGCGCCAGTTCACCTTGGGATTGTCGATCAGGAACGGCGTCGCGGCGGGTGGCTGGGTAAAGATATAGCTGCTCTCCTTGGTCCCTGCCTCCAGGCAGAGAACCCTGTATTTGCCGCTCTCGGCCAGCCGCGCGGCGACAACGCCCCCCGCCGAGCCCGATCCGATCACGATATAGTCGTAAGTGCCGGCCACCAGTCCTGTCCTTCCCGATCTTTGCTGTGGTGTACCGCCCGGCCCGGGCGGCACGGGAGTCTCGCTCACTCGGCGCCCTGAAGCTCGCGCGCCACGTCGCTGAGGCGCGGGTTGCGCAGGGTGCTGGAGCCGTGATGCCGGTCGGCGAGCTTGTAGCCGAGCGCGTCCTCGGCGATCACGATCTTCTGCACATTGGCGGTGCCCTCGCCGGTGTAGAACATGTCGGAATAGGCCTTGAGATAAGAGATCTTGTACTCGGTCGAGAGCCCGTAACCGCCAAAGATCTGCTGCGCCTTGTCGGCCACGAATTTCGCAGTGAGCGAGGCGTGATACTTGGCGATGGAGGCGATGCGGTTCGACGGCAGGTTGGCGTCGAGACATTGCGCGGCATGATAGATCAGCGTGCGGCTGGCCTCGATCTGCGCCGACATGTCGGCGATGTCCGACTGGATCATCTGGAACTTGCCGATCGGGCTGCCCTTGATCACCCGCTCATTGGCGTATTTCACCGCCTCGTCGAACGCCGCCCGCGCGATCCCCAGCGCCTTGGCCGCCACCGTCACCCGGCCCGGCTGAAGCGCGCGCATGGCGATCTTAAAGCCGTCGCCCTCCTTGCCGATCAGGTTCTCCACCGGCACGGTGAAATCGTCGAGGAAGAGCGCATTGGTGCGGAAGGCCTTGGAAAGCCCCATCATCGGCACCGGCTGCGCCGTCCAGCCGGGGTATTTCTTCGGCTCCACGATAAAGGCCGAGACGCCTTTGGCGCCGGCATCGGGGTCGGTCTTGCAGACCAGCACGCCGACATCGGTCTCGTTGGCAAGCGACGCCCACATCTTCGATCCGTTGATCTTGTAGACATCGCCCTCGCGTTTCGCGACGGTCTTCATCGCCCCCAGCGCGTCCGAGCCGCCGCCCGGCTCGGTCAGGGACATCATGCCGATGGTCTTGCCCGCCACCAGGTTGGGGACGTATTTCATCACCTGCTCGGGCGTTCCGCCGTAATAGATGAAGTTCGGGCAGGTCGAGCTTTGCTGGTTAAGACAGGCGGCAAAGCGGATATCGTTGCGCGCCACCTCTTCCTGAATGACCACGGCGGCGAGATAGCCCAGATCGGTGCCGCCGACGGATTCCGGGAACACCGCGCCAAAGAACCCGGCTTCGCCCGCCTTGAGGACCAGATCGCGCGGCGCCTCGCCGCGCTCCTCATAGCCGTCCATCACCGGATTGACCTGCGTCTCCATGAACTTGATGACGCTGTCACGGATCGCCGGGATCTCCTCGGGCAGAAACTCGTCCATTCGTGCTCTCCTTGTCCTGTCTCCGCGCCGCTCGGGCGCACGGCTTGCGATGCGATTTCGGCGGGTCCGCGCGCCTGACGTCAGAGGCGCCTCCCCGGTCCGCTCGGCACCGGGACATGCAATTGCCGTGCCAAATGGCCTGCATTTACCCTATAAATGTAAATACAATAATCGCCGGCCTCTGGCACGGGATTTGCATCCCTCCTGTCAACACATTATGCGAAACGGGCCCGCCCCGACCGGGACAACCGGCACTGCAGGGGATGGGCCCAACACCATCCGCGCCGCCCGCGCGGATGTCCGAAGATCAAGGTTGCGATGCCGCAAATCCCAGGACCGCTCAAAATTCTCCCCGTCTATGCGATTGCCGCGGCGGGCGGGTTCGCCTTCTACAAGCTCGGGCTGCCGCTGCCCTGGATGATCGGCCCGCTGGTCGCCACCGCGGCGCTGGCCTTTTCGGAACGCTTCGAGATCCGCATCCCGGTGCAGACCCGCCCCTTCGGACAGGGGGTCGTCGCCGCGCAGGTCGGGCTCTCCTTCTCGCCGGCGGTGTTCGCGCAGCTTCTGCAAATGGCGCCGCTGCTCGTCGGCATGGCGCTGATGATCATCTTCGTGGGTTTCGCCATCGCGCTGGTGCTGTCGCGCATGGCACGCATCCCGCTGACCTCGGCGATGATCGCCACGCTGCCGACCAGCCCGGTCGAGGCGGCGGTGGTCGCCGAGCGCTACAACTTCCCGCCGGCGCCGATCATCCTGTCGCAGACCATGCGGATCTCGACCGTGGTGGTGCTGATCCCCACCGCGATCTTCTTCATCGACGGCGAGCTGGGCCGCACCGCGCGGCAGATGAACACCGCCTTCCACATCCCCAGCCTGCTGGCGCTCGCCGGACTGTCGATGCTGGGCATGTGGCTTTTTTTCAAGCTGCGCATCTCCAACCCCTATTTCCTCGGGCCGCTCGCGCTCAGCTCCATCGTGACGGCGGCAGGGGTAGAGCTGGTGCCCTTCCCCTCGCTGGTGCTCTGGGCGGCGCAGGTGGTGCTGGGCACCTGGCTCGGCTCGAATTTCCGCCGCTCGCTCTTTACCTCCGCCGGGCGGATGGTGATGGCCTCCGTGGTCTCCACGCTGCTCTTCATCGTCGCCTCGGCGCTGATCGCGGCGTCGCTGTCGCAGGTGGTGGGGATGAGCTGGGAAACGCTGGTGCTGGCCTCCACCCCCGGCGGGGTGACCGAAATGGCGCTCACCGCCAAGTTCCTCGGCATCGACGTGGCGCTGATCACCGCCTTCCATCTGGTGCGGATCTTTATCGTGGTGCCCAGCATTCCGCATATCATCGACCGGCTGCACCGCTACGAAAACCGCTGAGCGGCCGGCTTCGGCACGGATTTTGCAGGCTTTCCCGCTGAAACCCGGGGCGGGGCCCGCGCCGGACCTGAGAGCGCGGACGCGACGCGGAAGGTGTCGCGCGCCGCGCTCGGAGACCAACGGCAGGAGTCCATGACCGACACCCAAGACATTTCGCAGGATTTCGCCCGGCTCACCGCCGGCACCCGCTACGAGGACATCCCCGAGGCGGCGCGTGACCGCGCCAAGCAGAGCATCCTCGACACGCTGGGGGTGATCGTCGCCGCCAGCACGCTGGAGCCCGCCGTGGCCCCGGCGGTCGAGCTGGCGATGGAAAGCGGCGGGCGGGGCGAGGCGACGGTGCTGGGCTGGGGCACGCGCATCCCGGCGCTGATGGCGTCCTTCGCAAACGGGCTGATGGCGCATTGTCTGGATTTCGACGATCACGCGCCGGAGGGCCACCACCCCAGCACCTCGATCATTCCGCCCTGTTTCGCGCTGGCCGAAGCGCGCGGCGGCATCTCGGGCAAGGAGATGATCGCCGCCACCGCCATCGGGCAGGACATCTTCCTCCGCCTGCGCCGCAACGTGGGCTGGCGGCAGGACTGGCACCTCACCACCGTCTGCGGCGCCTTTTCCGGCGCGGCCTCGGCGGCGCGGGTGCTGGGGCTGTCCCAGGCGCAGATCGTCAGCGCCTTCGGCATCGCGGGCATGCAGAGCGCCGGCACGCTGGAAATGGCCTATGGCACCGGCAGCGACATTCGCGGCATGTATGCGGGCTTTGTCAGCAAGGCCGCCACGCTCTCGGCGCAGATGGCCGGGCGCGGGATCATCGGGCCGTCGACGATCTTCGAAGGCAAGGCCGGGTTCTTCGCCACCTATTTCGACGGCAAATACGACCGCCCGGCGATGCTGGCGGGCTTGGGCTCGGAATTCACCGGCGAGTCGCTGCTCTACAAGGCCTGGCCCTCCTGCGGGGTGAGCCATTCCTTCATCCACGCCACCGCCGGGCTGATGCGCGACGAGGGGATCGCGCCCGAGGACATCAGGGAAATCCGCGTCTTCGTCGGCGATTTCCAGCACAAGCTCTGCCTGCCGCTGGAGGCCCGCCGCGCGCCGAAACTGCCGGCGGATGCGAAATTCTCGATCCCCTACACCATCGGCGTGGCGGCGGCGAACGGCACCGTGCGGCTGGCCGATTTCACGCCGGAGGGGCTGAAGAACCCCGCCGCACTGGCGGTGGCGCAAAAGGTCGTGCCGGTGCCCGACCCGGCGGCGAACTGGTCCGGACATCTGCCGAAGGGTCGCATCGAGATGGAGTTGCATGACGGGCGCGTGCTCTCGCGCGTCGGCGACAAGGTGCCCGGCGAGGAGGATGCGCCGATGGACTGGGATTACCTGATAGAAAAGTTCCGCGAGGCGGCGTCTTTCTCGCGCAAACCGCTTGCGCCCGAGGCCATCGAGCGCGCCCAGCAGATGGTCCGCGATCTCGAAACGCTGGAGGATGCCACCGATGTCATCCGCGCGCTGAGCTGAGGGGAACGCCATGGACGCCACCACCCTCCGCCTCGCCGAAACCGTCGCCCGCATGGATCTCGCCACGCTCTCGGACGAGACCGTGACCCAGGCCAAGCGCCGCATCGTGGATGCCATCGCCTGCGCCATGGGCGCCTTTGAGGAGCCGTTCTGCGAGACCATCCGGGGCGTCAGCGCGCGCTATTCCGGCACCTCGACCGCGCGGATCTGGGGCACCGATCTGGTCAGCTCCGTCGAGATGGCGGGCTTCGCCAATGGCACGGTGATGCGCTATCTCGATCTCAACGACACCTTCCTCGGCGCCTCCGCCGGGCACCCGAGCGACATGATCCCGGCGCTGATCGCGCTGGCCGAGGCGACCGGCGCCTCCGGTGCCGCGCTGATCGGGGCCATCGTCGCGGCCTATGAGCTTTATTGCGGGCTTTGCGACGCCACCGCGCTGGGGCCGCAGGGGCTCGACCAGTCGACCGGCGCGGCGCTCGGCGCGGCGGGCGGGGCGAGCCGGCTGCTGGGTCTGGATGTGCCGGCCACCGGCAATGCCATCGCGCTGGCGGTGGGCGCCAATCTCAACCTCTACAATGTGCGCTGCGGCACGCTGTCGGACTGGAAGGCCTGCGCCGGTCCCAACGGTGCCCGAAACGGCGTCTTCGCCGCGCTGCTGGCCCGCGAGGGCGTCACCGGCCCGACGGCGGTGTTCGACGGCAAGGGCGGGCTCTCGACCGTGCTGCAACCGCTGGCCTTCCGCGACGATCCGACCGCGCCGCCGCGCCTGCTGGAGACGCGGCTCAAGGCCTATCCGGTCTGCTATCACGGCCAGTCCGCCGTCGACGCCGCCATCGAGCTGGCGGCAAAGATCGACCCGGCACAGGTCGCCCGCGTGCTGGTCGAGACCTATGAGGCCTCGGCAAAGATGATGGGCGGCGATCCCACCCGCTGGGCGCCGGAAACCCGCGAAACCGCCGATCACAGCCTGCCCTTCACCGTGGGCGTGGCGCTGACCACCGGACGGCTGACCTCGGGCGATTACGCCGCCGCGCGGCTGGTGGATCCGGAGCTGCGCGCCTTCATGGCAAAGATCGAGGTGCGGGAATGTGCGGAGATGAGCGACACATACCCGGCGCGTAATCACACGCGGATCACCGTGATGCTTGCGGACGGCCAGGGCCTGAGCGCCGAGCGGCTGCAACCCAAGGGCCACCCGGACAACCCGCTGTCGCAGGAGGAGCTGGGCGAGAAGCTCGCCAATCTCTGGCCCGGCGCGGTGCTGCCCGGGGCGCGGGTCGCTCAGGTGATCGGGCTGGTCGACGGGCTCGACCGGGCGGCCTCGGTCGCGCCGCTGGTCGATGCGCTTTGTCCGAGGGGATAGAGAGGCGGCCCCATCCGACAGTTGAGCGGTGACAGGGCGCGGAACAAGGCCGCAGGCCGCCGCGCCATCGCCGGCCCGTTCCCTCGGGCTGGCGATTTGGTCACGCTGGCGCAACGTGTCGAGGTCATTCGGATTTGGCTGGGATAAATCGAGAGGCTCAGAGGTAAGATCGCCAACCCACGGGCCGGCGATGGCGCGGCTTGTCTAAAGCTGGTATCGTTGGCTGGCAATCCGCCCAAACCTCACGACATCACCCCAACCGTCCCCTGCCCGCTCTCCACATCGTCGAGCGTGTCCTTCACCTGCTCGATGAAGGTCGCCAGCGTCGGCTCTATCGCGCCGCGCCGCCAGATCAATGTAAAGCGCACCGGCAGATCCACCCCGATCAGCGGCAGGATGCGCACGCTGTCGGGATAGCTCATGCGCGGCGAGTTCACCACGATGCCGATCCCCATCCCGACCGAGATCAGATTGACCTGCGTCGCGATATTGCCGACCTCCTGGATCACCCTCGGGCTGAAGCCTTCGGCCAGGCACATGGTCTCGAGCTGCGTGAGCCGCGGTGTCACGTTCGAGCGCTGCACCACGATCAGCCCGTCATTGGCCAGATCCTGAAGCCTCACCGCCGCCTGCGCCGCAAGCGGATGGTCCGACGGCATCGCCACCGCCAGCCCGCCGAGATCGAGCTCCAGCGAGTCGAGATCGTCGATCGCCATGAAATCCGACACCGTCCCCGGCGGCCAGGCGCTGCCCTCGGGCACATAGACAAAGCCCGCATCCAGCCGCCCGGCGCGCACCGCCGGAATTTGCCGGCTGCTCGGCATCTCGTGCAGAGAAATGTCGATCTCGGAATACTGCCGGCGCACGCCCTTGACCGTGGCGCGGAAGGCCGGGTGCAGCAGGCTCAGGCTGCCATAACCCACATTGATATTGCCGGTCTTGCCGCTGCCGATGCGCCGCGTCGTCTCGACCGCGCGGCCCAGATCCGACATCAGGATCCGCAGATCGCGCTGAAACGCCTCGCCCGCCGAGGTCAGGGTGATCTTTTGCGCGTGGCGAAAGAACAGCTTCACCCCCAGCTCGGTCTCCAGATCGGAGACCGTCTGCGACACCGCCGGCCGCGTCACGCAGAGCGTCTCGGCGGCGCGGCCGAAATGCAGCTCCTCGGCGGCGGCGAGGAAATATCTTAGATGTCGCAGCTCCATGGGCGAGACCCTCGCAAATAGCGTGCCGGGCCGGGCACCCCGCGATACCCCGCCCGGGTCAGAAGTCGATCACCACCCGCCCCGCCTGCCCGGACTTCAGCAGATCGAAACCCTCGTTGATCTGTTCGAGCCCGATCCGGTGCGAGATCAGGTTATCCTGCGTCAGCTTGCCGTCGACATACCAGTCCACCAACTGCGGAAATTGCGAGAGCGATTTCACATTGCCCAGATAGGAGCCCGTCACCCAGCGCCCCGCCTGCACCGAGCGCGGCCGGATCGGGATGGTATCGGTGACCGCCCCCGGCATGATGCCCAGCATCACCGCCATGCCCCAGCCCATGCGCGTGCTGTCCACCGCCTGCTGCGCCAGCACCGGATGGCCGACACATTCAAAGGCGTAATCCGCGCCGCCGCCGGTGATCTTGTGGATCGCTTCAACCACGCTGTCGCCCTGATAGTCGCGCGCGTCGAGGAAATGCGTCATCCCCGCCTTGCGCGCCGGGCCCTGCTTGTCGGGGTTGGTGTCGATGCCGATAATGGTCCCGGCGCCGGCCAGCCGCGCGCCGTCGATCACATTGAGCCCGATGCCGCCCAGCCCGAACACCGCCACCGAGGAGCCCGGCGCGACCTTCGCGGTGTTGAGCGCCGCGCCGATGCCGGTGATCCCGGCGCAGCCCATGCAGCAGACCTGATCCAGCGGCGCGTCGTCCCGGATCCTGGCCACCTGAAACGCCCGCACGGTCACGAACTGCGCAAATGTCCCGAGGCTGATGAAGGAGGCGACCGGTCGCCCCTTCCACGAAAGCGGCTTGCGCGGGTTCGGCTTGAAATAATGATCGCAGAGATTGCTCTTGTCGCTGCGACAGGGCGGGCACTCGCCGCATTCCGGCATCGCCAGCGGAATGACCGCATCGCCGGGTGTCAGCCGGTCGACCCCCGGCCCCACCTCGCGCACGATGCCCGCGCCCTCATGGCCGAGGATCACCGGGTAATCCGGCCAGTCGCGCGAGCCGTCGATGAGCATCTGGTCGGTATGGCAGAGCCCCGCCGATTTTATCTCGATCAGCACCTCGCCCTCGCGCGGGCCGTCGAGATCGACCTCGTCGATCACCAGCGGCTGGAGCTGGCCCGTGGCAATCGCGGCTTTGACTTTCATGCGACGTCCCCTTGTCTCTTGGTTGGCCGGGCGTGGGAGCAGCGCCCGACCGGTCCCGGATCAGCCGGCGATGCGACCCACGTTCGACGGCATGCCATCCAGGACAATCACTTTGGTTTCGAGATAGGGGTGCAGCCCCTCGGTGCCGCCCTCGCGACCCAGCCCCGACTGCTTGAACCCGCCAAAGGCCAGCCCGAGCTCGGCGCGATAGCTGTTCTGCCCCACCGTGCCGGAACGGATCTCGCGCGCGACCACATAGGCGCGGTCGTCATCATTGGTAAAGACCGAGGCGTTCAGCCCGAAATCGGTGTCGTTGGCGATGTCGATCATCGCGCTTTCATCCTCCGCCGGGATCACCGAGAGCACCGGGCCAAAGATCTCCTCGCGCGCGATGGTGAAACTGTTCTGCACATTGCCGAAGACCGTGGGCTCGACGAAATAGCCCCGGTTGAGATGTGCCGGGCGCCCGCCGCCGGCGGCAAGCTTTGCGCCCTCCTCGCGGCCCTTGGCGATATAGCCCTCCACCCGGTCGCGCTGCCGGCTCATGGCGAGCGGCCCCATCTGGCAGGCGGCCTCGAACGGATCGCCCACATTGACCTTGGCGAACTGGCTGCTCAGCGCCTCCACCATGTCGTCATGGCGGGCTTTCGACACCACGATGCGGGTCAGCGAGGCGCAGACCTGCCCGGTGAGGAAGGTGGCCTTTTCGGTGATCGCCTTGGCCGCCGTCTCGATATCGTAGTCGTCGAGGATCAGCGCCGGCGACTTACCGCCCAGCTCCAGCGTCTGGCGCGCGATGCGCCCGCCGCAGATCGCGCCGATCTTCTGCCCGGCGATGGTCGAGCCGGTAAAGGCGATCTTGTCCACGCCCGGATGCGCCACCAGCTTTTCCGAGACCTCACGGTCGGCGGTCAGAATATTGACCACCCCCTCGGGCAGCCCCGCGGCTTCTGCGGCTTCGGCGAGGATATAGGCCGAGCCCGGCGCCTCGGGCGAGGCCTTGACCACCACGCAACAGCCCGCCAGCAGCGCCGGCGCCACCTTGGAGGTGATCAGCCCCGGCGTGCCGTTCCACGGCACGATGGCGCCCACCACCCCCACCGGCTCGCGCACCAGGAGCGCCAGCTCGCCACCCGAGGCCGAGGGGTGCTTTTCCTGAAACGGGAAGGTGGAAGCCAGATCGGCGTAATAACGGTAGGTCGCGGCGATTGAGCCCATGCGCGTCGCCGCGATGGAATGCAGCACGCCGGACTCGGTCACCCAGATCCGCGCATGCCGCTCCGCCCGTTTGTCGAGTTCATCGGCCAGCGCGCGCAGATAGCCGGCGCGCTCCTCATGGCTCATGCGCGGCCACGGGCCCTTGTCAAAGGCCTGCCGGGCGGCATCCACGGCGCGGTTCACATCCGCCTCCTGCGCCTCGGCCACCACCTCGAACACCTCTTCGGTGGCGGAGTTCAGAACGGTGATCTCGTCACCGCTCGACGGGTCGGTCCAGGCGCCGCCGATATAGAATTTTCCGGGATGCCGGATCACGTCTTGAATGGTCATGTCGGGTTTCCTTTTCGGATATCCGCGCCGCTCCGGCGGCGGGGTCATTTCAGCAGGGAGGGCAGGAAGGTGATGATCTCGGGGAAGACGATCACCGCCAGAACGATGAAGAGATCGGCCAGCAGGAACCACAGCACGCCCTTGAAGATCGTGCTGAGCGCGATCTTGTCGCCGACCACGCCTTTCAGGACAAAGACGTTCAGCCCGATAGGCGGGGTGATCATCCCGATCTCGAGGTATTTCGCCAGCAGCACGCCGAACCACAGCAGGTCATAGCCGGTGTCCTTGAGGATCGGCAGCAGGATCGGCAGCGTCAGCAGCATCGCCCCGATCGGATCGAGGAACATGCCGAGCAGCAGATAGACCACGGTAATGCCCAGGAGCAGCACATAGCGGTTGGCTTCGAGATTGCTCACCAGATCGGCCAGCGCATCGCCCGAGCCGCTGAAGGCGATGAAGCGCGTCAGCATGTTTGCCCCGATGGCGATGATGAAGATTGAGGCCGAGACCATCAGCGTCTCGTAGAGCGAGTCCCACATGCGCTTCCATGTCAGCGTGCGCTTGACGAAGGCGATGATCACCGAAAGCGAGGCGCCCACCGCGCCGGCTTCGGTCGGGGTAAAGACCCCGCTGAACAGCCCGCCGAACACGCCGATCATCAGGAGCAGCACCGGCCAGATATCGGCCAGCGCGCGCAGCCGCTCGCCCCAGCCCGCATCCTCATGCGCGCGCGGCGCGAGATCGGGGTTCAGGATCACCCGGATCATGATGACCGAGACATAGGCGGCGGCGGTCAGCACCCCCACGCCCACCCCGCCGAGGAACAGCGCGCCCACCGGCACCTGCGCGATGATGCCGTAGAGGATCAGCAGGATCGAGGGCGGGATCAGCGCCCCGATGGTGCCCGCCGCCGCCACCGAGCCGGTGGCCAGCGCCGCGTCGTAGCGCGATTTCATCATCTCGGGGATGGCGATCCGCCCCATGGCCGCCGAACAGGCCAGCGACGAGCCGGTGACGGCGGCAAAGCCGGTGGCGCCGAACACCCCGGCGATGGCCAGCCCGCCCGGCAGCTTGGCCAGCCACAGCCGCGCCGCATCGAACAGCCCCTTGGTCAGCCCCGCATGGAAGCAGACAAAGCCCATCAGCACGAACATCGGCACCGAACTGAGCTGCCAGTGCGCGGCGAAACTGTAGGGGATGAGGCCCAGCGAGCCCCAGGCGGCGCTTTCGCCGACAAGGATCCACAGCCCCGAGAACGAGACCAGGATCAGCGACAGCCCGATGGGGATGCGCAGCAGGATGAGCACCAGCAGGATGGCGATGCCCGCATATCCGATTTCCGCAGGGGTCATTTGTTTTTCGGCTCCCGCTCTTCCTCCACCTCGACGGCGTTGGCACGCTCATAGGTCTCGGCAAGGGTTTGATGTTTCAGGTCAAAGCGCCGTCCCAGCAGCTTGACGGCCACCATCAGCACCATCAGCGCGGTGCCGATCGGCACGATGTAATAGGACGGCCAGGTGATGATCTTGACGCGCTGCTCGGTCTCGAAGGCGCCGACCGCGAACTTGTCGTTCGCCACCATCAGCGTCTTCCAGGTGAAGGCGGAAAACACCACCAGCGCGATCACCAGCGCCACGGCGGTCAGCGCCCGCTGGATCCGCGCGGGCAGGTGATCGGCCACCAGCTCCACGTCGATATGGCCGTTCTTGGCCTCGACCACGCAGAGGCACAGGAAGGTCACCACCACCATGTAATAGCTCGAAACCAGCGCAATGGTGCCGGGCAGCGGTTTCGAGAACAGGAATTTCGACACCACATCGGCGGTGACATGCACCATCATCAGCACGATCACGATGGCGCCGACAAAGGTCGCCGCGCGCGACAGGCCCATGACCAGTTTCTCAAACTGCGCTAACATCAGGCTCTCCTTCGGTCAGGGGAAAGGCGCCGCCCGGAGACCCCGGGCGGCACGGTGTCAGCTCACTGCAAGGCGTAGGTTTCGGGATCGAGCTTGGAATAGATCTCGTCCCAGTAGATCGCCTGAAGCGCCTCGCCCGACTCCACATCGGCGGTCAGCTCTTTCCACTTGGCGATGAGACCGCCGATCACCTCGGCCTTCTCGCCGGCATCGTCGAGTCCGTATTTATCGACGAACTCCTCGACGATGGTGGCCTGATCGCCCTCGACAAAGGCCGCCGAGGCCTCGAGCAGATCCGGCGCAGCCTCGTGGATGCCGATACCGATCTCGCGCGCCACATCCATCGCGTCCTCGGAGGCCTGCACATAGGCATAGGTGCCCTCGGCCACGAGATGCGAGGCGGTGTCGATCAGCGCCGCGCGCTCCTCGACGGTCATGCCGCGCCAGGTGTCGAGATTGGTGTTGATGTCGCCCACCCCGGGAAACACGCCGCCCGGCACGCCGGTGGTCATGTCGGTCACCACATCGGTGAGCTGAAAGTTCACCAGCTCGGTCGGCGCAAAGAACACGCAATCCACCACGCCCTGCGACAGCGCATCATAGGCCTCGTTGGCAGAGATGGTGACGCTGGTGGCGCCGACATTCTCGGCCCAGCGGGCCCAGCTCGGCGCGGCGGTGCGCACCTTGATGCCGGCGAAATCCGCCTTGGTCACAACGGGCTTGGTGCATTGGGTGAGATACACGCCGGTCGAGTGGCCGCCGAAATAAACCTGGTTCTGCCCGGCGAATTCCGCCGTGCATTCCGGGCAATGCAGCGAGATATATTCGGTCACCGCCCCGGCCATGGCATAGCTCGCCACATCGGCGGGTGTATTGGCGGTTGCCATCATGTTCATCGCGGCGGCAAGGTTGCTGTTGGCGAATTCCGCCGGCTGATACTGATAGGTCGCCCAGCCCATATCGACGATATGATCCGAGATGCCCTGCGGCGTCTGGCGCAGATCGAGCAGCGACAGCGGGTAGAGCTTGATGTTCAGCCCGTGGGTTTCCTGCGCATAGCTCACCACCTTTTCCAGCGTCGTCACCGGGGTGCTGCCGGTCGGGAACCCGATGGCATAGGTGAGATCCTTGGCCGAGACCGGCCCGGCGGCGCTCAGCGCCGCGACCGCGCTCGCGGCCAATGCGTGTTTGAACGAGATTTCCATTTTGATTGTCCTCCCTGTGCAAGATCGCCGGCTCCTCTTTCCGGCGGATCGCGCCCTCTGCCGCGCCGCGCCGGCCCATGAGCTTGGGCATGCCGCGCGGCCCGAAGGCCCGTATCCGGAGATGGCATGCAATCGCCGTGCCAAATGTAAGGACATGTAGAGCTAAAATATTTTACATATTTTTCAGCGCCCATATGCCGTCAAAGCCCCGGTGCACGCGCGGGGGCTGCCACCTGCGCAGCATCAGCGCAAAATTCATCTTAAAGTTGCATTTTGAGAAACACCCACCCCCGGAGAGGCGGCATTCGATCTGGCGGCACCTCACCGGGCCGCGGCGCGGTCGCACTTGCCCAACAGGCACGCGACACCGCTCAGTCTCCGCGCGCCGACCGATCCCCGCGCCTGCATCCTTCCGCGCCCGCAACACCGTATCCGGCGCAGCGAAGCGCACCGGGATTTTCCAATCACGACCCATACGCCCGCATCGTCGCCGACCGGCCGCGGATCAGCCGCCATATTTTCGCCTTTATACAGCAATATCTGCATGTTAAGGTCTTATTTCAAAGGTGCATATCTGACCGATTCTGCCCCCTTTCGTCGATCTCCGGGGCGCGGCTGTCGCCTTTGCGACACTTGCCGCGATTTCCATCCGCCGTCCCGCGCGCAGGCCGCCCCGGCCCGCAAGATGACCCCACGGCACCCGAAACCATGATCTATCAGCGCAGCCGCCCGCACATCGCGGGCCGCCCCGCCGTGGCGCCATGGAATTCGCATGTGTCAAACCGCCGACACTCGGCGCATCTCTGCCGTTGAGCGAAAAAACGGATCTACCCAAGATTGCATCAAATCAAAAAATGCAGTCGCCCCAGGGAGGTCACCATGCTGCAATTCGACCAACTCGTTTCGCTCAACTTTCAGGGCCTCGTCGTCGTCTTTGGCCGGGTCGCGGGCAGCGACAGCCCGGATATCTACTTCAACGTGCTCGGCCCCGGGACGGACCCGGACAGCGCCGCGCTCGACTGGACCGGCTTCACCAAACTGAGCTTCCCCGATCAGGTGCGCCAAGTGGGCATGGGGCTGATCACCGTGCTGGCCGATGCCGAGACCATGCAACCCTCGACCGCGCCCTTCCGCGTGGTGACCGATCAGAAATACATCTCCATCGTGCAGCAATCGGCGCGCGGCACACTCTATGTGAACCGCTTCCGCCTGCTCAAGACCGGCAGCGGCTCGAACCAGAAGACGGTGAGCTACACGCTCAACCCGGCCTGGGAGGTGCGCTTTGTGCGCAGCCACAAGCAGGACGTGCCGCTCGATAAATCCGACACGCAGGAATATCTCGACGCCGACGGCAAGCCGTTCCTGGAACCGGCGCTGGAACTGTCCATGGTCGATGCGGTGGCCGATGGCAATTTCGACGTGGCGCTGCTGCCGGTCGCCGGCTCGGAAACCCTGGCCTGGCAGTTCTGGACGCTGGCGCCCGACGGCACGACCATCAACCTCTTCAATTTCCCGCCCAGCAGCGACGGGCTTTTCGACATCACCGGCAAGACGCTCGGCGAGAATTACGGCATCGCGCCGGATTCCAGCTTCACGGTGCTGCCGGAAAAGGAGGCCGACCCGCTCGCCCTCGCCGGGCCGCCCCGTGCCGCGCTCTTCGTCAAGCACGAAAAGGTGGTGCAGTCGGACGGCTCCAGCATCGGGGTGAAACGCGCCTCGCGGGTGATGCTGACCCTGCCGGTGACCCTCGACGACGAGACCGAGACCGTCACCATCGACAGCGCTATCGGCAATGCCGGCACCATGGCCCAGCTCGACGGCGCGATCCTCGCCGACGCGATCGTGCCCGCCGAGTTCGATCTGGTCTTCACCACCGGCTCTTATCTGGATCTGACGCCGGGCGAGGGCGACAACCCCTTGGCCATCGCCGGCCCCTACGAGATGCATTTCATGGCCGCGCCCCGCATGCTGAGCGACGGGCTCACCATCCTTGGCGGCGATCCGGCGGCCGATCCCAAAACCGCCGCGCCCTACGTGAAAGTGGTCGATGGCGGCAAGCTCGAGATCGGCTTTGGCGACGGCACAAACGCGGTGAGCTGCCGCAGCCTGCATCAGGTGCTGTTTCCGCAGACCTGGTCCGAGATCACCGTGGCCTATGGCGGCGCTGGCGCCACCCCCTTCACCCTGACGGTCAACGACAACCCGGTGCCGCTGACCGCCTGCACCGCCGAGGCCGAGCCCACCGGCGCGCCCGTCACCACCATCGGCGGCGCCAGCGCCGGCTATGAGGGCGCGCTCAATCGCATCCGCATCGCGGTGGGTGGCACCGATGTGCTCGACCTGCCCAGCAACGCGGTGGATTACAGCACCACCCCGCCGACCACCCCCAACATGATCTCCAACGGGCTGACCGCCGCAGTCTACGGGCCCAAGCCCGAACCCTCCACCGCGCCGGTCAGCATCAACACCAATGGTGCCTTCTATGTCGATGCGGCGGGGCTCAGCTACTATGTCGGGCTCGCCGATTTCATCGCCCCCAAGGATCCCGCCTGCCTGATCGACGGCTCCGACGGGCTGCTGCATCTCTATTACCGCGGCAAGGACGACCTACTCTCGGTGTCGCAATATTCCACCCGCTCCGCCCGCGCGACCTTTTACGCCGACTGGTCGACCGACTGGTCCGAGGACGCGCCGCTGGCACTCACCCGCGAAAAGGTCGCGCTCTACCGCAATATTCCCAGCGAGGACTGGAGCCATGTCTCCGCCACGGTGCTTGCCGCGCCCGACAATTCGCAGACCGGCTTTGTGAACTTCGTCGCCCATCGCGTCGGCACCTATATGAACGACAGCGCCATCGAGGTGACGGCCTCGGCAATCTCACCGCTGCTCTGCGACGTGACGGTGACCGGCCCCGAGGGCGTCGGCGAGGAGATCTGGACCGGCCTGCCCCGCTCCATCGAGCCCTTCTCGCGGATCTGGAACGGCGCCGGCGCCGGCAACCCCGACGATCAGGCGGTGCTGAACCAGTCGCGGCCCTTCTTCGACTATACCGGCACCACGCTTTCGGTGCTCGCCGCAACAAGCGCGCAGGACGGCTATTTCCTCTTCACCTCGGTGCCCGGCATGGCGCTCACCCTTGGCTCGGCGGCGGTCGAGGAGGGCAGCACATCCGATCTGGCAACGCTCGCCTTCACCTCGTCGATCCCGCCGAAATGGACCGATGGCGCCACGCTCACCCATCGCTGGCCAGACATGCCAGCCACCGCGCGCGGCGTGACCGATGTGCTCTCGGGCCGCTCTGACAGCTACGATTATGCGACGGTGGAGACCCCCGGCACCCGCGCCTATGGCCTGCCGGTGGCGCTCACCCGTTCCGACGACGCCATGGCGCATGTGGTGATCTTTGTCCGCGACGCGCTCGGGGATTTCTCCGCCACGGTGAGTTCCGGTCCGGCAAGCGACCGCTGCGATGTCGAGATCGCGGGCTACGCCCTGCCCGATGTACCGCGCGACCAGACAGGGTTCGCCCGCGTGCTGAACGGCGACGACACGGAATACGGCTATCCGGAGGGGTACACCGAAGAGATCGTCCCGCAGATCTATGCGCTCACCAACGGGCTCACCGCTTCGGTACTGAACGCGACCGCCGCGCAGACCTCGCCGCTCGCCTATGCCGGGCTGCTGCGCGCGCTCTATCAGGGGCCGCATTACGATGCTTCGACCATCGCTCCGATGGCAAAGAGCCCGGCGCGCGTGCTCCAGAAGGCGGAGCTTGTCACCGATAGCGGCAGGACCAGCGTCACCGGCTCGCGGCTCTTTGGCGCGGTGATCGCCGATCCGCCGACCAATGGCGGGCTCGGGCGGCTCTCGGACACCGCCAGCTACACCAATGGCAAGGCCCCGGTGCTGATGCCCGGCATCAACGGCGGCTGGATGCGCGTCGTGCCGCAGTTCAGCCTGCAAAACGAGGCCAGATCCGCCAGCTATGTCGGCTTTGACATCGACAAGAGCTATCCCCCGGCGCTGCAACTGGCCATCGACAGCGACCTGACCGTCGAGAGCTGGCTGAAGCCCGACGCCTCCGCGCGCGGCGAGACCTCGCGGCTGCTCACGTATAACGAGACCGGCACGCTGAACCATCCCGACCTGCCGGTGCAATACATGATGGGCACGCAGCAGGGGCCGGGGCTGATCGTCGATGACAACACATATCTTGGCGCCTCGTTCAACTTCACCGGCCCGGACCTGACGCTGCAAACCTATGTCAAACCGTCCAGCGACACCGCCAGCGGTCAGATCTTCATGGTCTCGGCGGTGCGCGGCGGCGCCACCTTCCTCACCCTGTCGGTCACCCCGATCGGCAAGGCCGAGCTGAGCTTCCGCGGCGGCACGGCCACCGTCACCTCCACCGGTACCCTGCCCGCGCAGACATGGAGCTGCATCACCCTCTCGGTGACCGATATCGGCGCCGGCAAGGTGTCGCTGAAACTCTATGTCGACGACGGCGCGCCGGTCACCGTCGAGGCCGAGAACGACTTTTCCGATCCGCTGGGCGCGCTCACCGTAGGGTCGAACACCGGCGGCAGCATGCAGGCCACGCTGAACGGCGTCGCCTTCTGGCAGCGCGCGCTCTCCGACACGGAGGTGCGGGAAAGCGTGCTCTACGGTTTCCCCGACAACGACCCGCAGCTCGGCATCCGCTGGAATCTCGCCGAAGGCGCGGGCACCCAGATCATGAACGCCGCCGCCTCCGGCCCGGATTACGACACCAAGGTCATCAACCCCGCAAGCCCCGCCTGGGACGCGGCGGGCGCTTTCGACGTGCCCTATGCCGGGCGCAACGATTACGTGCTGGTCTCCAACCGCATCGTCAAGGACTGGACCCATGTGGCGCTCAGTTCGAAACAGGGCTGGGGGCTGGCGCTCGACGGCGCCAGTTCCGGCACGGTCGCAGATGGCGACGCCTTCAACCCCGGCCCCTCCTTCGCGCTCGAAGCCTGGGTCTTGCCCGACACGGTCAACAACAAGCAGATCATCCTGGAGAAACCCGGCAGCTACTCGCTCGCCGTGACCACGCTGGGGCAGGTCTCGCTGACCGTGAACCTGACGCAGGAAAGCAGCGACTACCGGTTGCCCCCCACCCATTTCGACCACTCCGTGAGCACGGCCATCGCCGCCGGCAAGGCCTCGTATGTCGCGGTGAACTTCACCAGCGGCACGGTGCCCAACGACAGCGGCAGCAACGAGTTCGTCGCGCAGAAATACTTCGTCAAGGCGTCGATCTATGTCGACGGCCAGCTCGCGGCGGAAAACAATGTCGAGGATCTCGACCAGCCGGTCTCGATCTCGAACGAGGACAGCGCCTTTTATCTCGGCATCGGCGGCGCCCGGACGTTCGAATTCATCGGCAAGATCTCGCATGTGCGGGTCTGGGGCCGGACGCTCAACAGCGCCGAGATCGCCCGGGTCAACGCCTTCCACACCCTGCCCGCCAGCCGCGACGGGCTCACCGCAAGCTGGGATTTCGACGAGCAGAGCGGCACCGTCGCCAGGGATGCCGTCGGCGACAACGACATGGTGCTGAGCTCCAACCAGCTCTGGACGCTCTGGCAGGACGTGGCCAGCGCCGAGATCTGGGTCGATGGCGGCGCCAGCCTGCCGCAGCGCAAGACCGCCACCGATCTGGGCGGCTATGGCGACAGCCAGATGACCATCGGCGGCGCGCTGGCCGAGGGCAGCCTCACCCTGCCCTTCACCGGGCAGTTCGACGACATCCGCCTGTTCTCCATCCGGCTCACCGGCACCCAGATCGGCGAGAGCAACAACACCCCGCTCGGCGGGCAGGAAGACGGGCTCAACGCCTACTGGATGGTCGATGCCGGCTCGGGCGGCGTGCTCTACGACATGACCGGCAAGGGCAATAACGGCAGCCTGCTGCCCAAGGCCAAGCCGCCGGTCTGGTCCGCCGGCGCCGCGCCGATCCAGAACGAGGCGGAATATGTGGTCAACGCGCTTGGCGGCGCGGTGGATTACCACAGCGCGCAGATCGCCGGGCAGCCCTCGGTGGTGGAATACGCCAGCCTCCAGAAAGACGCCTATGGCGCGGTCTACTCGGTGATGATGCGGGGCTATTTCTACTTCACCGACGTCGGCAATACCGAGCTTCAGACCGGCTACAAGGTCGGCGATCTCGACACGGTCTTTGTCGGCCAGGTGCAGAGCAAGCCCAGCATCGTCGGCTATATCGAGGGCGGCCCGCCGCTGCCCAGCGAGAACCAGACGCTGGCCTACTGGTCCGGCGACATGGGCGGCCCGGCGCGGCTCTACTCCACCACCAGCACCGTTGCCTATATCGAAAGCGAGACCAAGACCTGGTCCTTCAGCGCCAGCCAGGGCTCGACCTTCAAGGGCGAGTTCAACATCAAGGGCGGGCTCTATCAGGTCACCAAGACCGGCACCTCGGTCGGCGTCGGCGCCGAGGCCGAGACCGAAGCCCTGGAGAACAAGCTCAAGATCGGCGCCAAGCTCAAGATCGGCGGCGATATCGGCCATACCGACGGCGTCAGCCAGAGCCATTCGCAGACCCAGGCGCTGACCGCCTCGCTGACGCCCTCGGGCACCTGGGAGCCGGAGGACAATATCCTCAACCCCACGGTCGGGCGCCGCTACATCCAGAACAACCTCGGCGCGGCGATCGTGAAATCGGCCACGGCGGATCTCTACATGATGGCGCTCAAGGGCACGCAGACGCCGGTGGGCTATCAGCTCATCCCGAACGAGACGATCCCGGTCGATACCAATATCATCGACTTCCCGATCAACCCGAAATACGTCAAGAACGGCACGCTCGACGGCAAGGTCGGGCTGGTCAACGACCCCGATTATCCCAACGCCAATGCCGAGCGCGGCAGCTATTTCAAGCCGGTCGAAGCCTATGCGCTGAAACGCCGGATCGAAAAGCAGGAGCAGCAGCTCGCCGCCTATTACGATCAGTTCAGCACCGACAAATACCGCGTCATCGGCTCGCTGGGGCGGGTCAAGGACGAGCTGGGCGAAAACCCCGCCTTCAATTTCGGCGATCAGACCAACCAGCGGAGCCTGTGCAACAATTACGTCTGGTCCGCCGGCGGCGGGCTGCGCAAGGAAGAGCAGTCGGTCGCCAACAGCTATTCCGAGACCTATACCGGCGCCAGCTCGCTGACCGTCGCCGGCGGGATCGAGGCCTCCGCCGATATCGGCACGCCTTTCGGCGGCTACTATATCGAAGCCGACGTTCTGCTCGGCAACACCTGGTCGATGACCGCGACCAAATCCGCCAGCGCGTCCAACGCCTTCAGCCTCGCCTGCACCGTGTCGCCGACCGAGTTCCTCTCGGCCCCGATCATGGAGACGGACGAGACCGGCGCATTGCTCTTCAAGGGCTACGAAAAGACGCCCGCGCCCGGCAAGGTCGACGCTTATCGCTACATGGCCTTCCTGCTGGCGCCGGCGGCGGAGAACTTCACCGCGCTGAACCAGGTGGTCGATCCCAACTGGCTCAACAACGCCACCACGGCGGCGGCCAGCGCCATGCGCGAGGCGCTCAGCGATGCGACGCAGCCCTGGCGGCTCCTATACCGCACCACCTATGTGAGCCGCGTTCCCGCGCCGTTCCAGCCGGTCAGGGACGACACCACCAGCCCGACGATCACGCCGCCCGCGAACGTGCCGTCGAATTACTGGCTGATGGCCATCGTCAACCGGTTCGTTCCGACCCCCTCCCCCACCCCGCTCGAGATCGGCACCGCCATCGACCAGGTGCTGGGCAGCCGCGCCACCCCCGGCGTGCTCAAGGATCTCATCCCTTGGTGGGAGAGCTTCTACGCCAAGGCGCAGGAATACGGATCGGAGGAATTCATCGAGTTGGCCGAGCTTCGGGTCGACCTGCTCGACTACATGCTCTCGGCCTATGAGGCGGCGGCCTACGCCGAAAGTTAATCCCAGAAAACGCAACAGGAGGAATATGTTATGCTGAAAGATGACACCAGCATGGTGATCACCGGGCTCTGCTCCGGACTCACCATGAGCATTGGCGGCGCGGTGGGAACCGTGGTCTCCTACACCACGCTCACGGGCCTTTCGGGCTACGAGATCGAGAAGAAGGAAACCAGCGACGGCAAGAGCTATGACGCGCTGACCATCGTGAACGAACCACAGGCCGAAGACCCGCCCTCGGTCAAGCTGTCGCTGCTCTTCACCAGCACGGTCAGCTTCGGCGAGCTCGATCTGGAACTGCGCTACAACGACATCCCGGTCGAGACCCAGGTCCAGGTCGCCAGCTCGCTCTCGGCGCTGTCGATCTCGCGCCGGGACATCTCGGGCGACAGCCTGATCGGCTCCGCCGCCACCGATGTCGACCCCACGGAGATCACCCTCGACCTGATGCTCTGGATCGCCAAGCCCGGCGAGCTGAGCCGCGGCTCCGAGATCAGCATCTCGCTGTCGAAGATCGAGGGCGGCAGCGGCGGCCCGGTCAACAAGACCCTGCTCGAAAAAACCGAACTCACCCTCAGCTGAGCCCCAACGGAGGACACACCCATGGCACAAGAAACCTGGCCCGGAATCGTCGTGCGCTGCACCGGCGGCGAAGACGGCACCACCCCGCGCAGCGCCTCGTCGCAGTCGCCCGACATCCTGATTTCCGGCACCGAGCCCTATGAGGATCCGGCCTTCCTGACCGACCCGGCGAATTACGGAGAGTCCTACCCCAACTCGCTCTATATCGGGCTGCCCAACTATCTCTATGTGCGCGGCAAGAACTACACCGACGCGCCGCTCGACGGGCATTGGAACCTGTTCTACGCCGAGCCCAATATCCTGCTCTATCCCTATCTCTGGGAAGAGAACCAGCTCCGCACCTCTTTGGGCGACATGAACCCGCCCTTCTCGATCGAGCCCGGCGCCATCGGCGCCTCGACCGATCCCTTCACCTGGGTGCCGCCGGACGTATCCGATCACTATTGCCTGGTCGCCGTCGCGGCGACCCCAGATCACGGCAACCCGGTGTCCGGCGTCAACAATATCAACAGCCTTGCCGAAGTGCTCTCGACCAACGCCAATATCGCGCAGCGCAACGTGCAGATGATCCGGGGCAACGTGCCGCAGGTCGTGTCCAAGGCCCGCTTCGATCAGGGCGCCGAGGGCGCGCTGGTCGATCTCGCGGTGGTGTTCAACAATATGCCCAAGGGCAGCAGCTACACCGTCTCGTCGGGCACGCCGCTGGACGGCAAGGCGCTGTCGCACAGCGACTCCAACACCCAGGACAACAATTTCAAATACGCCTGGACCGATCTCTACATCCCGGCGCAATGGGTCACGATGTTCAACTACACCATGACCTTCGGCAGCGACTGGAGCGGTATCCCGCCGGATGCGATCCCCTCCATCGAAATCCGCAGCGAGGTTGTGATGGACCAGAGCCACCCGCTCTACGAGCTGGGGGTGGAGGCCGTCGATCCGGCGACGGGCAAAGCCCGTGTCAGCGCACGCGGAGGACCGGTCAGGATCATCACCGCCGGCTCGGTGAAGACAATCATGCCGGATGTTGGGCCAAGTTGACCGCAGGGAACTTGACGCACAACTGAAAGGCGTGAATACTCGAATTAATACTCTATTTGGTTGTGTAATTTCGCGCCCGGTCCGACGACCGGCTGCATCGAGGAGGGACAAGATGACGCTTCGATCACGATCAGTGGGCGCGGCGGTCACCCGACGCACCTTCCTCGCCTCGACCGGAAGCGCGGTTGCGCTGACGGTAATGGGGGTGCCGCTGTCCTCCCCGGCGGCCCCCCCGGGCCCCGCCGATATCGGCACCGACGGCTCGCCGGTGCCGGGCGTCGCCAGCCAGCGCATCGACGGGCTGGCCAAGGTGACGGGCCAAAAGGTCTATGCCCGCGATTTCAACGCCCGCGACATGCCCGGCTGGCCCGATACGCAATGGCATGCGCTCTATCTCGCAGCCCTCACCACCTCCCAGGCCTTCAAGGGGCTCGACCTCTCCTCCCTGCCCGCCGAGGCGCAGCCGACGCGGGTGGTTCTGGGCAACGAGCTCAGCCCGACGATGCGCGCGCCGCAGCTCGATCTCAACCGCGACCTGCATATCGACGAGCGCATCGCCAAGGCGCGCGCGCAGCGGCTCAAGGCCCGCAAGAGCGGCGGCGATGTCGGCAGTTTCAACCTGCCCGACGAGCTGCTGTTCGATCTGATCGTGGTGCCGGGCAATGTGCCCAATTTCCTCGGCCAGGCGGTGGCGCTGCTGCTTTTCGACAGCCTCGCCGGCTACCGCGCCGCGCGCCGCGCCATGGCCTTCAACGACGCCGCCTATCAGCGCTACGGCGCCGGCAATCAGGACGGCCCGCCGCTCGGCACCGCCTTCACGCCCAAGACCACCTATGTGAAATACCGCGACCAGTTCAGCTATGCCACCGCCGATCCCGACACCTATATGGATCAGGTGCCACAATGGCAGGAGAGGATCAACGACACGCTCGACAACGACGCCAGCCTCATCCGCCAGCCCTTCAGCGCCGAGATGCGCGCCATGGACCCGATGTTCATGGAGCCAGAGGCCGGGCTGGTGTGGATCGACAGCGGGCTCGACACCATGCATCTGGTCCTTGGCACCCAGTCGCCCGATGGCGATATCGCAAATATCCTGTCGATGTATGACAGCACCGACGCGCCCTTCCCGCTCAAGGCGGTGAACCTGACAAGCTGCTATCCCGGCGGCGGTTTCGGCGGGCGCGACAGCTCGCCGTTTTCGCTGATGCTGGCGCTCGCCGGGGCCTATTCCGGCGGCAACCCGGTGCGGCTGGCGCATGACCGCTTCGACCAGTTCCGCGTCGGGCTGAAACGCCACGGCGCCGACCTCAGCGGAGAGCTTGCCGTCGATCCCGACATGCGGCTGCAATCGGTGCAGATGACGCTGACATTCGACGGCGGCGGGCGGCGCAATCTCAGCCCCTATGTCGCCTCGCTGGGGGCGCTCTGTGCCGGCGGCTCCTACACGATCCCGATGGCGAATATCTATGCCGAGGCGGTCCACACCCAGAACGTCTCGGGCGGCTCGCAGCGCGGCTTTGGCGGGCCGCAGGCGTTTTTCGCCTTCGAGACCGCGCTCGACGATCTCGCCGCCGCGCAGGGCTGGGATCCGCTGGAGCTGCGCGCCGCCAACCTGCTCACCGAGGGCGACACCACCGTGGTCGGCGGCCCGGTGGAGCAGCCGCTCAGCCTTGCCGAGATGCTGGAGATCACCCGCACGCAGCCGCTCTGGGCCGAGCGCGAGACGATCCAGAGCGAGTATGCGGCGCGCGGGCTGACCTATGGCACCGGGCTGGCGCTGTCCTTGCAGGCCTATGGCACCTCGGGCGACGGCATGGTCGCCTCGGTGCTGCTCAACCGCGACGGCAGTCTCACCGTGCAATCCGACGCGGTGGATATGGGCAACGGCTCTGCCACCACGCTGGGCGTCGTGATCGGCCCGATCCTCGGCGCCAATGCGGCGCAGGTGGATATGGGCTGTTACACGCTTTTCGGCATGACCGGGCTCACCACCAGCGACCCCGAGGGCAGGCGCTGGGACAACCCGAACTGGACGGCGAAATCCGTGGGCTCCTCCTCGGCCTGCCTGACCGCGCTGCATCAGGTCCACACCGTGCGGCAGACGGCACAAGCGCTGTTTCAGGCCGCAATCCTGCCCGCCGCCGCGCAGATCTGGGGCACCCCGCCGCTCAGCCCCGATGAGGTCGCCTGGCGCGACGGCGCGCTGGTGCTCACCGGGGGCGGCGGCACACCCCTGCCCCTCTCGCAGCTCGGCGAGACCATCTATGGCAGCGACCTGCCCGCCGGCGCGCTCGGCCATGGCTATTTCCAGAACACCTGGGCCGAGGCCAGTTTCCCCACGCCCGGCGGGCTGCTGCCGCTGCAACTGGACGGGCTGGCGTTCTACCCGCCCGGAGGCGCCGCGCCGGTCCCGGTCACACGGCAGGACACCGTGGGCCCCGACAGCGCCAGCAAACGCTATTCGCGCTATGTCTGGGCGCCCTGCGTCAATGTCGTCGGGCTGACCGCCGACACGACCAGCGGCGCGGTACAGGTCGAGAACGTGCTGAGCGTGCTCAATGCCGGGCAGATCCACGTCCCTCAGCTTGTCTCGGGCCAGAGCCAGGGCGGCGTCGCCATGGCGATCAGCTACACGCTGCTCGAAGACATGCCCCCCGGCATGGAGGGGCCGGCCAACGGCATGTGGAACCTCAACCGCTATCACCTCGCCCGGGCGCAGGACGTGCCGCTGCGCACCGATTACACGCCGGGCGAGCGTGGCCAGCAGCTCATCACCCTCGCCCCGCCCCCGGGCGGCGCCCCCGCCGGGCGCGGCATCGCCGAGGCGGTCATGTGCTCGGTGCCGCCGGCGATCTCGAACGCCCTGCGCGACGCCACCGGCAAGCGCTTTACCTCGCTGCCGATCACGCCCGCGAAAATTCTGGAGGGTCTGGGACAATGATTGCCATCACCGTCAACGGCACCGCCTATCAGCTCGACGACAGCCGCTCGGGCGACAGGCTCATCGACTTCCTGCATGACGACCTGAACCTCACCGGCACGAAATTCTGTTGTGGCATAGGGGTTTGCCGGGCCTGCACCGTGCAGGTCAGCAAACCGCCCAACCCCGCGCCCTCGCCGGTGATCAGCTGCTCCACCGCGCTCGGCACGCTCGACGGATCCGAGGTCGCGACCATCGAATCCGTCGCGAACGCGGGCGTGCCCGACCCGGTGCAGCAGGCCTTTCTCGACAATTTCTCGTTCCAGTGCGGCTATTGCGCCCCCGGCTTCGTGATGGCGGCGCGGATCTTTCTCGACGGGCTGCGCGCGCAGCCGATCCCCGAGGGCGAGATCGACGGCGCCATGATGGAAGCGATCGGTTCGCATATCTGCCGCTGCACCGGCTATGTCCGCTATTTCGAGGCGCTGAAGCCGCTGGCGCTCGCCGCCAATGCCGGAGGGGCCGAGCTGTGAACCGTGTCGCCGTCACCGCCCTCGCGCTCGCCGCCGTCACGCCGCTGGCGGTCACCTTTCTGAGCGCCCCGAAACCCGCCACCGCGCAGAGCGCGTCGCAGGTCTATGGCCAGAGCTGCGCCGCCGATATCGCCGCGATCCCGTCTTTCGACTGTGCCGAGGGCGTCACCGTGCCGGTCACCGTCGAGGGCGTGGCGGTCACCGACCGCGCCCCCGCCACCTGCGACCGCCCTGCCCTGCTCGACAATGGCGCGGGCTCCGACGGGCAATGCGTGCCGTTCTCGCGGATCCTGAACCTCTCGACCGAGACCGCGCAGATCTCTGTCATGTGCCGGCAGAAGAAATATCGCGCCGAGGGCAGCACCGAGTATGACGAGATCGACGTCATCGCCCACAACCCCGCCAGCGGCGCCACCTGCTGGTTTCAGGCCAAGGCGGCGCCCGGCGAGACGGTGAGCGGCGTCGCAGTGCCCTCCCCCACCGACGCGGTCGATGCCAGCTTCTGGGAGGCGCCCGAGAGCGTGGTCGCCGATGGCTGCGGCAATTGCCACGACAACGACCCGTTCATGTATTCGCCCTTTGTCGGGCAGGTCTGGGCGCATGTGCCGGTGAATCCGTTCGGCCCCTATGGCCATGTCGATCCCGGCTTCGGATTTGCCGCATGGCCGACCCAGGCGATGAACATGCGCGACAGCACCTGCACCGGGTGCCACCGCATCGGCTCCGGTCTGCTGAGCCCGCCCGATCCGGACAGGGAAAAGCCCGGCTCCTGCGGCCAGCTCGCCGCCTGGATGACCGGGCTCGCAACCCCCGCCGGCGCCGATGCCGAGGCCGCCGCTTATCCGCTCAGCCACGCCATGCCGCCGGAATTCGGCGGCACGGAGGACGCCTGGAACGTGATCTATGCGCAAGCGACCACCACAGTGCAAAGCTGCTGCACCGATCCGACGCAGGAGATCTGCACGCTCACACCGATCCGATCTTATCTCGACGGTCTTTCCGCAAAATGAAGAATTCGGTCAGCTACCCACATTTGATGAAGGCAAAGATCCTCGCGGATCTGCCGACCGAAAAGAAGATGTCCTTCCTGAACCAGTGCTCGGTTCGTGTGGTGCACACGCCCGAGCGCATCCTGATCCAGGGCGACCGACCGCAGGGCATGTTCCTTGTCGCCCATGGCCGGGTGGATGTGGCGCATTCCGGCGAGCATGGCGAGCAGACGGTGATCTGCCATATCGGCCCCGGCGATGTGGTGGGCGAGATCGAGACGACCTCGGGCATGCCTTGCGTCGCCACCTGCACCGCGCTGCCGGTCACCACGCTGCTCTTCTGCCCGACGCCGCTGCTGTATGAGTTCCTGAAACACCCGGTCTTCATCCGCAACCTCGCCGCGGTCTTCACCGCCCGCATCGCCCGCGACAACCAGTCCAAGGCGACCGACCAGCATCTGACGGTGGATGAGCGGATCGGCCTGCGGCTGCGGCAGCTCTCGCAGGGCAGCGACCGAATCCGGGCGAGTCAGGCCCGCCTGGCCGAGATGGTGGGCTGCTCGCGCCAGACCATGAACAAGTCTCTGGGCCGGCTGCGCGACGCGGGCATCATCGACATTCGCAAGGGCGAGGTGCGGGTGCTGCGCCCCGAGGCACTGACGCGGGTGAACGGGCAGTCGCTGCACTGAGCCCCCTGCCCCGCCGCCTATGTGTCACCATTCCACCGTGATCTCGTCCACATCCGCATCCACCGCCTGCGCCGCCGCGAGCAGCCAGGCGGTGAGATGGGTGGCGACATAGCTGGCGTGAAAGCGCGAGGGCGCAGTGAGACAGAGCCGCCCGCCATCGCGTCCCCGCCGCTCCAGCCCCGCGACCCAGGCGGCGTAGCGGGAGGGATCTTCGCTATGCAGCACGCCCCTGGCCAGCGCCCATTCGGTGCCGCCCGAGAGATCCGGCGCCTCCCCCCTGCCCTTCACCGGCAGTGGCACGACCTTGCTTTCCGGCGCCGCCTCCGGCCCGCTCAGGCGCTGCTCCAGATCGGGGCCGACATCGGCCCAGCGGTCGCGGCTGTCTTCGAGAATCCGGGCGATACAGAGACTGTATTCGCTGACCCTGCCCCGCGCGCCCTGACGCGTGACCTCGAGCCAGCCCATGGCGCGGAGCTTGGCCATCTCGCGTTTGACGGTGCGTTCGTCGACCTGCCAGAGCCGGGCAATCTCGCGCTGCCCGACGGCAAGCTGATCGCGGCCCCAGTTGTAGCGCGCGGTGATCAGCGTCATCAGCCGCAGGACCAGCCGCTGACGGCCCTTCTCCTGCGCCAGCGCATAGGCGCCCATGACCGTGAGCAGGTCGTATTTCAGAGCCGCGGCATTGCGCCCGGCCGGTTTTGTGGCAAGCATGCCCGCTGCCCCTTGCAACTGTCCGTCCCCGCGGGGACTGCCTCGAATATGCGGGCTCTTGCGCGGCCCTGGAGATCGGCGCGCTGCATTCTCAGCGTTCTTTCCCGATCTTCGCCTATTAGCGTCCGGAAGAACGATTCTGTCAAGCTTTGAGCGAAAAGCGTCCGGTTTCAGACCCAAATCAGAAAGAAAAAATCGGTATTCAGGTATTGGGGGACACCCAGACTGTCCCCTATTGGGTGCAAAATGTCCCCCAATATGTGGTGGGCGTCGATCCGATGTCCCTCATTATGTCCGCCCGGCATCAAGAGATTTCCGAATCGGTGGCGGCATTTGCGCGGCGGGTATGTCCGATCGCCGGCACCCTTGTTTTGCGGGGCGTGAAATTCCTTTGTTTTGCATAATTCGTTTTGCACGGAATGTAAATCCATCGTAAAAACGCAAGCATGAGAAATTTGCGTCCCGCAGAGCCGGCGTTTGGCTTGGAAGAAGGACGGAAGACCGTCCCCCGGGACGTCAGGCAATGCGTCCCCGCGGGGACAGGAGGCACGATGTTTACACATGAAGACCTGTCGAGGTTGCAGACCCAGTCGCTCAAGATGCAGGGGTTTATCCGGCAGCAGACCTTTTCGCCGGAGATGACCAAGACCCTGCGCCGCTTTTCGAGCTGGGAGGTGGCGGAGCTGATCCTGAAGGTGAACCAGTCGACCCTGCGCGGTCGCATGGCTGCCGACCCGACCCTGCCACAGGGACAGGTCGAGGAGGACGGGCGCCAGCGCTGGTATGCGCTGGAGGAGATCAACGAGATCCGCCGCCGGCTCAAGGTGAACCGCAAGAGCCTGATGCCGCACCGCCCTGCCGGCAAGCGCGCCTTCCGCACCGCCATTGCCAATTTCAAGGGCGGCGCCGGCAAGTCGACCGTGGCGCTGCATTTCGCCCATGCCGCAGCGCTCGACGGCTACCGCGTGCTTTGCGTCGATTTCGATCCGCAGGCGACGCTGAGCCACTCCATGGGGCTCAGCGACGTGACCGAGGAGTATACGGTCTGGGGCATCATGGCGCGCGATCTGGTGCGCGAGACCGAGCGCATGAACGCGGCCGTGCGCGGCGCCGAAAGCGGCTCTGCCCTGCCCCAGCGGCGGCTGCCAGAGGCGATCACCGGCATGGGGCTGCGCGACCTGCGTGTTGCCGATTTCATCAAGCCGACGAGCTGGCCCACCATCGACCTCGTGCCCTCCTGCGCCAATGCCGCCTTTGTCGAATTCGCCAGCGCCCAGTACCGGCATCTCAACCCGGAATGGTCGTTCTTTGCCGCCGTGTCGCGCTATCTCGATGCGCTGCCGGTCGATGCCTATGACATGGTGATCTTCGACTGCCCGCCCGCCATCGGCTATCAGAGCATGAACGCGGTCTTTGCCGCCGACATGCTCTATATTCCCTCCGGGCCGGGCTATTGGGAATACGATTCCACCACCTCGTTCATCGGGCAGCTCTCCGAGGCGCTGGCCGATCTCGGCGGGTTCGAGGACGCTGTCCCCGCGGGGACACTGCATCTGCCGAAGGTGTTTTACGACATCCGCTTCCTGCTGACGCGCTACGAGCCGGGCAACGATCTGCATCGGGCGATGCGTTCAGCCTTTCAGAAGGTTTGGGAGGATAGGGTCACGGAGCACCCGATCGAGATGACCCGCGCGGTGGAGCAGTCGGGCCGGTTCCTGAGCTCGATCTACGAGATCGACTACCGGGAGATGACGCGCGAGACCTGGCGGCGCGCGCGCACGTCGTTCGACCGGGCTTATGAGGAGTTCCGTGGCCACGCGCTGGCGGCCTGGGACAAGCTGGAGGATGAGGCATGAGCAAGAAACGCGGTTTCGACATCGACTTTCCCGGCACCGCCGACGGCACCTATACCGGCGGGCAATCCTCCGGGGCGCGGCGCGGGCCGATGGCCTCGGCGATCAACGAGAATGCCGAGGCGCTGCGCGAACGCGCCGCCGCCGAACGCGCGATCCGCGAAGAAAACGACCGGCTGGCGCATGAGCATGTGCGGCTCAAACGCGCCGGGCTGATCACCGATCTGGTGCCGCTCGACGCGATCCGCACCGACAAGCTGACCCGCGACCGCAGCCTCGCGCCCGATCCGGAGATCGGGGAGCTGAAGGACTCGATCCGCGAGATCGGCTTATCGAACCCGATCCGGGTGGAGCCGGATGGCGACGGGTTCGAGCTGGTGCAGGGGTTTCGCCGGCTGACCGCTTTCCGCGAGCTTTACGCGGAAACCGGCGACGAGGCTTTCGCGCGGATCCCGGCGGGGCTGGTGGCTTCGGGCGAGGCGCTGGAGGGGCTTTATCGGCGGATGGTCGACGAGAACCTGGTGCGGCGCGGTGTGTCCTTTGCCGAGATGGCGCAGCTCGCGCTGAACTTCGCGCGCGATCCGGGCACGGCGGCTGAGGATGTGGAGGAGGCGGTGGCGATGCTCTACGCCTCGGCGGGGCGGCAGAAGCGGAGCTATATCCGGCATTTTGCCACGCTGCTCGATGCCATCGGCGATCGGCTGCGCTATCCGGAGGCGATCCCGCGCAAGCTTGGGCTCGATCTGGTGCGGCAGATCGGGGCGGAAGAGGGCTTTGCCGAGCGGTTGCGCGCCGCGCTGGAGGCGGCGCCCGAGGGCGATGCCGAGGCCGAGCTGGCGCGGCTTCAGGCGGCGCTGGGTCCGGAACCGGAGCCCAGGCCAGAGCGCAAGCCAGAGCGGCGCACGGGGCAGGGCGACGCGGACAGCGCCGCCAAGACGGTGCTGCGCTGCACTGTCCCCGCGGGGACAGTCCGTTGCGCGGCGCGGGACGGCAAGGTCGAGTTGCAGATGGAGCGGGATTTTTCCAGCGTCGACCGGCACCGGCTGGAGGCGGCGGTGGCGGCGTTCATGGCAGCGCTGGATAGCTGAGGTCTGATTGAGCGGAATTTTTGAGGCGCGGGCCGGGTGGCGCGCGCCTTTTTCGCGTTTGGGGCAGGGTGAGCATTGACGGATTTCGGGGGGATGACGAGGAGGCCCAGTTACACACTATATATTGGGGCGAGCGCAATTTGTTGCGGTAATGGCGGGTTTTGGCATCTATATGCGGTGTTCGCCGCCGGGCCGAGGGTGCCATGCGGCGTGTTTCTTCGTCCTGCGTGAGAGATACGGCGTCTAATGCTCTGGAAGGGCAGTATTTTTCCGTCTAAAGCGCATTTTTTGGTGCCGAGTTTTGCCGATCCTGTCGGGTAGGGCAGGGGGCTCGCGCAGCGGTAGGCAGATTGCCCACTCTGTGGCTGCACGCTTGGGTAAGCCGCGCCATCGCCGGCCCGTGGGTTGGCGATCTTCCCGATGAACCTCTCGATTTATCCCGGCCAAATCCGAAAGACCTCGACACGCCGCATTGGCGTCACCAAATCGCCAGCCCGGGGGGCGGGCCGGCGATGGCGCGGCGGCCTTCGGCCTTGCTCCGCGCCCGGACAACGCTCAATCGAGGGTGGGCAATTTGCCCACCGATCGCGAGGGCAGACAAGAAAACGGGCCCGGCAGGGCCGGACCCGTTTCGCGAACACCTGAGGGAAGGGCGCTCAGATCGAGACCTCGCGGTTCTTCTGCGCCTTTTCCCAGGGCATGGCGTATTTCGCCAGCACCCCGACGCCGGTGTTCATCAGCACCGACAGCGTGATGATCGCCACCAGCGCCGCGAACACGCCCGCCGTATTGAACTGCGCCGAGGCATGCGAGAGCAGATAGCCCAGACCCCGGTTCGCCGCGATCATCTCGCCGACGATGGCGCCGATCATCGCGTAGGGCACCGAGAGCCGCAGCCCGGTAAAGACCCAGACGATGGCCGAGGGCACCACCACCTTGCGCAGCACATGGCGTTCGTTGGCACCCATCAGCTTGAGGATATTCACCAGCTCGGGGCTGACGCTGCGCACGCCGGTATAGGTGTTGAGGAAGACCAGAAAGAACACGATGGTCGCGGTCAGCAGCACCTTCATCTCCAGCCCGATGCCGAACCAGATGATGAAGAGCGGCGCCAGCGCGATCTTGGGGATGCTGTAGAACCCCATGATGAAAGGGTTCAGCAGCTCGGCCAGTTTCTCGGCGCGCCCCAGAAGAATGCCCAGCGTCATGCCGACGGCGGCGCCGAGCAGGAAGCCCGCGACCGCCTCCATGGCGGTGATGCCGGCGTGAAAGAAGATCCGCCCGTCCATCACCCAGTTCCAGAAGGTGGTGAAGATCAGCGAGGGTTTGCTGATGAGATAGGGCTCGATCAGCCGGCCGGAGGCGAATTCCCAGAGGCCGAGAATACCGGCGAGGATGGCGAGCCGTGCCAGGATGAGTTTCATGTCAGTGCTCCTCGGCAGAGATCGCGGGGGCCATTTCGTCCCAGAGCCGCGCGGTGAGATCGACGTAATCGCGGTTGTGGCGCAGGTGGAACAGGTCGCGGTCGGGCGGCAGCGGAATGTCCAGCACCTCGCGGATCGTGCCGGGGCGGCTGGTGAAGATCGCGCAGCGGTCGGCCAGCGCCACCGCCTCGTCGAGATCGTGGGTGACGAAGAGGATGGATTTTTTGAGCTGCGTCGCGATGCGCCGGACCTCGACCTGCATCTTCAGCCGCAACTGCGCGTCGAGCGCGGCGAAGGGCTCGTCGAAGAGCAGCGTTTCGGGATCGTAGGCCAGCAGCCGGGCGAGGGCGCAGCGCTTGCGCATGCCGCCCGAGAGCTCGTTGGGGTAATTGTCGCCGAACCCCTTGAGGCCCACGAGATCCAGCAGATCCTCGATCCGGTCGCGGATCTGCTTTTTCGACAGGCCGGCGATCTCCAGCGGCACCGCGATATTGCCGGCCACCGTGCGCCAGTGCAGCAGGTGGTCGCTCTGCGTCATGTAGCCGACCTTGCGGTTGAAGGCAGAGACCTTTTCACCGCGATAGGAGACCGCGCCGGAGGTCGGGGCAAAGATCCCGGCGGCCATGTTCAGAAGGGTGGACTTGCCGCAGCCCGAGGGGCCGACCAGGGTGATGAACTCGCCTTCATGGACGGTGAGGTTGATGTCGGTGACGGCTTGCAGGGCGCCGAAGGCCTTGCCGACATTCTCGTAGCGGATGATTTCCGGTCGCGTGGCGGGGTCCGGGGCCGCGGACACGGCGGCGAGGGCGGGGGATGTGGTCACGTCTCTCTCCCTGTGACATCTGGGGCGCGTCCGGCGGGATGGCCGGGCGGGCGCGGCTTTTCGGGGGGCCGCAAGTCGCCGGGTCCGGGCGGGCGCGGGAGGCGCACCGGGGCTTTCCGGACCCGGGAGGGGCCTATTGCAGGAAGGAGCCTTCGACGGTCGCGTCGTCGATCGGGTTTTCCTTTTCAAACGTGTTGGTGAATTCCACCACACGGTCGACCTGATCTTGGGTGATCTGGGTGCTTTCGGGCATCCCGGCGACCGCCTCGGCCCAGATCGAGTCAAAGAGGCTCTGCTCGGTCTGCGCGTAATAGGCATCGTGCACGCGCTGGCGGGCGATGTCGCTCTGTTCGGGGTCGTGCAGGATGTCGAGCGCCATCTGCATCGCGTCCTGCACCTTGGCGAGCGCCTCGGGGTGATCCTCGATCCAGTCGCGCTTGGCGCTGGCGACGATGTAGAGATAGCCGTCGAGCGACTCCACCTCACCGGCGCCGGTGTTGAAGGCAAAGATCGCGCCCTGATCGCGGATGGCGATCTGCGGGGTAGGGGCCGAGAGCGCGATGCCGTCGATCTGGCCCTGTTGCAGCGAGGCCTGATAGACGCCGATATCCGAACCGAGATAGACGATGGTCATGTCGCGATCGGGGTCGAGCCCGGCCTCTTCGGCAAAATAGCGGATGATGTGATCGCCGCCGCCGGGGCCGGAGGTGCCGATCTTGATGCCCTTGAGCGCGGCGAGCATCTCCTCATGCGAGGAGTCCGCCGTCAGGTTGTGCTCTTCCGCCCAGTCCTTGGAATAGACGATGCTGCTGCTGTACTGGGTCAGCACGGCGCCGATCATCACGTTGTCGAGCCCCTGCTTGCGCGAATAGAGCACGCCGGTGGCCGAGCCGATGCCGATATCGGCGCTGCCGCCGATCACCGCCGCCACGGTCTTGGAGCCGGAGCCGGTGCGGATCACCTCAAGATCGACGCCGGCCTCCTCGAAGGTGCCCATGGCGACCGCGGTAAAGAACGGCAGGAAGGCAAAGCTCTCCGTGGAATGGGCGATGCTGACCTTTTCCTGCGCCTGGGCGATCCCCGCCGTCGCAGTCAGCGCCAGAACGGCGATGGCTTTTTTGAAAATATGCAAGATTGTCTCCTCCTCTCTTGCCAGCTGCGGAGGGCACGACTCGAGATCCGGCATGCCGGATGCGGGTCTTTCCCCGCCCGGGCCGGCCTCTGCCTGGCCGCCCGCGATCTTCGTGATGGTCCTCCGCCACGCGCTACGCAAATGTCATACCATTTGGGGCGATGCGCGTGTGGTGCTGTTGTTTCCTCCTTGCGGCGCCCCGGGGTCTGTCGCGGTGCGAAATGGCCCGGAGCGGCCACTGAGGAGACATATTATCCAACTTGAACGATAAGTCCGGTCGTATTTTCTGACCCGAGGCGGCAGGAAATCCAACTTGCGACAAAGGCGCCGCGCGGCGGACACTCGCCGTGACACGGGCGCGCCCGAGGCGAGGAGGAGACGGCTATGGCACTCATGGAAAACGTGGATGAAACCGATCTGTCGCACCCGATTGGATGGGTGTTCGAGCAGCGCGCGCGGGTTGCCATCGCGGCGATGGAGCGGCGGCATTTCCGGGCGCAATACGCGCCGACCAAGGCAGCCGCGTTGCAGGCGATCCTCGATCTGATTCCCAACGATTCTTCGGTCTTTCGCACGGATTCGGTGACGCTCGACCAGCTCGGGTTTCTGCCGGCGCTGCGGGCGCGGGGCACGAACGAGATCATGTATCCGCAGGAGAAGGATGGGCAGGGCAACAACATCCATGGCGATTACGACGAGAACAAGGAGCTCTATTTCAAGCTTCAGCGCGATGTGTTCAGCGCCGATGTCTATGTGACCGGGGCCAATGCGATCACGCTCGGCGGCCAGATCATGAGCACCGATGGCGGCGGCAACCGGGTGGCGCCGATGATCTTCGGTCCGCGCAAGGTGATCCTGGTGGCGGGGGTGAACAAGCTGGTCGACGATCTCGACGCCGCGTTCCGGCGCATCCGGCAGTTCTGCGCGCCGGTCAACGTCAAGCGGCATCTCGATATGCACAACCGGCCCTGGTATGGCGGGCTGCCCTGCGCCGAAACCGGCGTATGCAGCGATTGCGATCATCCGCGCCGGATCTGCAACTATACCGCCATTCTGGAAAATTCGCTGCCGCGCGTGGCCGACCGGATCAATGTGATCCTGATCGGCGACAACCTGGGAATCTGAGCGCTCATGACGGCAGGGGAGGGGGTGCTGGGCGAGCTTGCGGGCTTTGTCGCGGCAGAGGCGCGCTGGCAGGATCCGGCGCTCATGCATCACGCGAAACGCGCGGTGATCGACTGGCTGGCGGCGATCTTTCCCGGCACGCGCTATGCGCCTTCGCCGCAGCTTGTTGCGGCGCTGGGGGATGAGCGGGGGCAGGGGCGCAGCGCGCTGGTGGGCATCGGCAGCACTGCCTTTGCGGCCTCGGCGGCCTGGATCAACGGCACCGCCTCGCATGCCGCAGAGCTCGACGATATCTATCGCGAGGCGGTCTATCACCCGGGCAGCCCGACGGTGGCCGCCGCCCTGGCGGTGGCGGAGGATCGCGGCGCTTCGGGGGCGGAGTTCCTGCGCGCCGTGGCGGCGGGGTACGAGGTGGCGGGACGGGTCGGTGCGGCGGTGCAGCCCGCGCATAGCCGGCTGTTCCACGCCACCGGGACGCTGGGCTGTCTCGGCGCGGCGACGGCGGCGGCGATGCTGCTGAGCCCGGGTAAGGCGGAGCAGATCGGCCATGCCATCGCCACGGCGGCGAGCTTTGCCTCGGGGCTACAGGAGGCGATCCGGGCGGAGACCATGACCAAACCGATCCATGCCGGCCACGCCGCCGCCGTGGGGGTGCGCGCCGCGCAGGCCGCCGCCGCCGGGGTCACCGGCGCCATGGCGATCCTCGACGGGCCGGTGGGCTTTGCCGTCGCGCTGGCGGGCGGCGAGGCAGACTGGAGCCGGGCGCGGCAGGGGCTGGGGGAGCGCTATGTGATCGCCAGCCCGACGCACAAGCTCTATGCCTGTTGCGGGCATCTCTTCCCGGTGCTCGACGCGGTGCTGGCGCTGCGGGCCGAGCACGGGATCGCGGCGGAGGAGGTCGTGGCGGTGGAGGTCACCACCTATCAGGCGGCGCTGGACGCCACCGCGCGCTTTGCGCCGCGCAGCGCCTATGAATGCAAGTTCAGCATGCCCTATGTCATCGCCCATGCGCTGGTTTACGGATCGGTGGGGATCGACGCGTTCGAGGCGGACAGGGTGCAGAGCCCGGAGCTGCGGGCGCTGATGGCGCGCTGCACGCTGAGCGGCGATCCGGAGATGTCGGCGGCCTTCCCTTCGCGGCGCCCGGCGCGGGTGCGCATCGTGCTCGCGGACGGGCGCGCGGTGGACCATGCGCTCTCGGTGCGCCGGGGCGATCCGGAGGCACCGCTGAGCGATGCGGAGCTGACGGAGAAATACCTCGGGCTCGCGGCGCCGGTGATCGGGGCCGCGCGGGCGCAGGGGCTGCTGGAGGCGGTCTGGCGGCTGGAGGAGACCGGGATAGAGGCGCTGGGGCTGGCGCAGATCGCCTGAGCCGCGAGGCTCAGCGCGCCGGCGGTGTCCAACCGGAATGCACCAGATTGATCACCTGCTCGAACTTGTCGCCACGGCAGGTCAGGTCGATATGCACCAGCGGCGCGTCGTCGATGGCGAAATAGGTCCGGCGCAGCACCAGCACGGGGCTGTATTCGTCGATGCCCAGCGTCGCGCGCGCCTCGGCATCGGGCAGGATGGCGGAGGTTCTCTGCTGCACCCGCACCGCCATTTGCCGACTGTAGCGCAGCACCAGGTCGATAAAGAAGGATTTGCCGATCTCTTCGCGCGGGATGCTCTCTTCGAGGGAGGGATCGCAATACATGTGCGAATAGCCGTAGGCGAAGCCGTCCTTCGAGAGCAGTCGGTGGATGTGATAGAGATCGCGATCCGCGCCGATGCCGAGCAGCTCGGCCATGTCCGGGCGTTCGGAGGCGGGGATCGGGCGGGCGGACATGGTGACCACCTCGTCGAGCCGGAACTCGCCGGTCAGATCCGACAGCGAACCGATGGCCCAGTAGGCGTTGCGCCCGTCGCGCAGGATGCGGGTGCCGCTGCCGGCCTGACGCACAAGCAGCCCGTCATTGACCAGATGCTGAAGCGCCACGCGCACCGTCGGGCGGCTGACGCCGAATTCCTCGGCCAGCCTGACCTCCGGCGGCAACGAGTCGCCCTCGTATTCCTCGGCGATGATCCTGCGACGGATCTCTTCGGCGATCCTGCGATGCGCTGGTGTCGATCTGGCCAAACCGTGTCTTTTCCGATGCTACCAATACCGCGATCCCGGCGGACCGGAAGCAGCGCCCTTGGTGGCGGATCGGTCTGGCGGGGTCAAGGCCTCCGGGCAGACGCGACGTTGGGTTTTATGGTATATTGACGGTCTTTATCCCTGGTCGGTGCGCGCTGCGGCGTCCGGGCCCTGGCGCGGGCCGCTCAGTTGTCCATGGTCTCGGCGACTTCGGCGGCGATCTCCTGCATGACGGGGAGGTACTCGTCGAGCCCCTCGCCGCGCTGGAGGACGTGGGTCAGCAGCATGATCCCGAAGGCGCCATAGGTCTCCTCGCGGCCCCGGATCGGCACGCTGGCGCCCCAGAGCACGCCGTCATGCTGCTCTTTGTAGTAGGCCCGGTCGCTGATGGCATAGCCCTGCTGGCGCACCGTCTCCAGCACCCGCAGCACCTCGTCGCGGTCCTGCGCGCGCCTGTCCCAGATGCTGGGCGAGGGCTGGCTGGCGAGATGGTCGAGGATGGTGTCGCGCTCGGCATCGGTGACGGCGGAGAGATAGGCGAGCCCGGACGAGGTGGTCAGCATCGGGAAGCGGTAGCCCGGCACCCGGTTGACGATCAGCCCGCGCGGCTTGCGGATCGCCTCGACGATCACCATGGCGTCGCCGTCGAAGGCGGCGAAGGTCATCGGCCAGGTGATCGTCTTGCGGTATTTCTCCATCACCAGCCCGCCGACGCGGCCCAGCTCGCGATGGCGGTCATAGCCGTTGGTGAGCTGGGTCACCTTGCGGGTGACCTCGTAGCTCGGGCCGTCCTCGGTGCGGTGGACATAGCCCTCGGTGATCAGCGTCTCGAGCAGCCGGACGATGGTGGCCTTGTCGATCCCGGTATCCTCGTGGATCATCGCGATTGTCGCCAGCTTGCGCAGGCTGACCGAGCGCAGCACCGCAAGCGCGCGTTCCACGGCGACAACCTGTCTGTAAGACGCCATTCGTAGAGCCTCGTTCCGGTTTGTGTGAGTTTGCGGAGGGGCCGCAACCGGTGTGCCGCTCCGCTATCGGAAATTCTGCACTGCCCCGGAATGGCCGATAAAGCAAGCGTCAGAGCCTTGTGTCAGGGGGCGATGCGCCGCGCGTCGGAAAAAACGACGCTGTGGAAACCGCAGGTGACGCGCTTGGCACGGGCTTTGCGAAGTGGCATTTCACAACTTGGGAGAGGAGCCGCCGGAGGAGCCGGGATCCTTTTTCCCGAGCGGCGCGCCACGGAAGCCCGGAGGCGGCCATGGCACAAGGGAAGGACGTTCGCGAGATGACGGAAGGCAAGCAGAAAACCTGGCTGATCACCGGCGCTGACAAGGGGCTGGGCTTTCAGACCGCGCGCACTGCGCTGGAGCGGGGGGACAATGTCGTCGTGACTGTCCTCGCGGCGGACGGTGTCCACGATCTGGCCGCGGACTATCCCGACCGGCTGCGCGCTTTTCATCTCGATGCCCGCGATCAGGCCAGGGTCGGCACCGTGGTGGCGCGCGCGGTCGAGGCCTTCGGGCGCATCGACGTGCTGGTGAACAATGCGGGCTACGGGCTGGTGGCGCTGGCCGAGGCCACGGGCGCCGACAAGTATCGCCCGCTTTTTGAGGTGAATTTCTTCGGTCTGGTCGAGATCACCCGCGCGGTGCTGCCGATCATGCGCAAGCAGCGCTCGGGCCATGTGATCAACCTGTCGTCCTATGCGGGGTTCATCGGCACGCCGGGTTTCGGCTTTTACGCGGCGACGAAATTCGCGGTCGAGGGTTACTCGGAATCGCTCTCGCGCGAGGTCAAGCATCTGGGCATCAACGTGACGGTGATCGAGCCGGGCGGCTTCCGCAGCGACTTCGCCGGCGCCTCGCTGGATCAGAACATCGACACGCTGGGCGAGGATTACGCCCCCGTCGCCGAGACCGTCGCCGATTACAGCGCGCGGCGTCATGGCAAGCAGCCGAACGATCCGGAGCTCTTCGGGCAGGCGCTTTGCGCGGTGGCCGATGCCGAGGAGCCGCCCTTCCGCCTGCCGCTGGGTCGCGATGCGCATGCCGCCATCCTCAAGGATATCGAGGAGGTGACCGACGAGCTGGAGCGCTGGAAGGAGCTGTCCTTCTCGACGCATCGCCCGCTCTGACGCGGGCGCAGGGCAGGGGGCGCTGACAGGGAGGAGAATGGAATGAGTGTGCAGGCCAATGAACAGACGAGAGGATCGCAGCGAAAGGGCGTTTCGCTGCGGTTCAGTCAGGAGGGCATCGTCTTTCTGCTGACGATGCTGATGTTCGTGGGGTTCTCGATCCTGCTGCCGAACTTCCTGACCTCGGGCAATGTCATCGCGCTGATGCGCAGCGTTTCGGTGCTGGGCATGCTGGCGCTGGGGATGAGCCTTGTCGTGATCGGGCGGGGCGTCGACCTGACCATGGTCTCGACGCTGGTCGTCGGCGTGGTCTGGGCGGTGAAGATGGCCAATGACGGCATGCCCTTCGGGCAGGCGCTGTTTTATGGCGGGCTGCTGGTTGCGGGTTTCGGGATGGTCGTCGGGCTGATCGTGGCATTCGCCGAGATCCCGCCGATCTTTACCACGCTGGCGATGGCGCCGGTGATCTTCGGCATCGGCAATCCGTTCCTCTTCAAGCAGGACACCCACAATGCGCCCCAGGGCGTGACCTGGCTCAACGAGCTGGGTTTCGGCGCGAGCTTCGGCATTCCCAACACCATCCTCGTCTTTGCGGCGGTGGCGCTCGTGATGCATCTGATCCTGCGCTACACGCGCTTTGGCCGCTCGATCTATGCCATGGGCGACAACCCGGCGGCGGCGCGGCTGAGCGGGCTGCCGGTGCGTCCGATCACCGTGGCGCAATACATGATGACGGCGCTGGTGGCCTATCTGGTGGGGATCGTCATCCTCGGCTCGAATTCGGGCATTAACTCGCGGCTGGCTTATACGACGCTGGTCTATGACGTGCTGCTTGTGGTGGTGCTGGGCGGCATCGGCCTGTCCGGCGGGCGCGGCGGGGTGCGCAACGTGATCGTGGGCACGCTGTTCGTTGGCACATTGCTCAGCGGCATGACGATCCTCAACCTGTCGCTGACCGCGCAGAACTTCATCAAGAGCCTGGTGATGCTGCTGGCGCTCATCGCCGACACGGTGGCCAATCCGCGCGACGAACAGACCTCGCAGCAGGGCGATATCTGACGCGGCGGGGAAGCGGACTTTTTCATTCAACGGGAGGTAAGGAATGAAACTCAAACATCTCATGGCCGGCGCGCTGGCGCTGGCATCCGTCGCGGGGGGCGTGGCCGCCCAGCAGGAGCTGAGCAACGCCTCGCGCGACAGCTACCTGAGCGCGGTCGAGGGCAAGCGGGTCGTCTATATCCCGATGAGCATGACCACCGATCTGGTGCTGACCTGGAACGCTTTCCTGCAACGGCAGGCGGATGAGCTGGGCTATACGGTCGATGTGCGCGATCCGAACTGGAGCGCCGAGGCCGGCGCCCGCGCGCTGACCCAGGCGATTGGCGAGCGCCCCGACCTGATCGTGCTGCAAAACCCCGATGTGCAGGCCTATGCGCGGCTGATCCAGCGCGCCACCAAGGCCGGCATCAAGGTCATTCAGCTCAACATGGAATCCCTGACCCAGTCCGACGCCTATGTCGGCGCCGACTGGTATGGCGTCGGCCAGACCGCCGGCGAGGCCATTGCCGCGCGCTGTGGCGCCGATGGTGCATCGTCGAACAAGGTGGCCGTGGTGACCGGCGTGCCCACCGCGCCTGTCGACCTCTTCCAGATGAGCGGCTTTCGCGCCGCGCTGGAGGAGGCCGGCGGCGGTATCGAGATCGTCTCGGAGCAATCCGCCGGCTACGACCCCAGCAAGGCGCGCGCGATCACCTCGTCGGTGCTGCAACAGAACCCCGACCTCTGCGCCGTCTTCGGCATCTGGGACGGGCAGGATGCGGGCATCGGCGCCGCGGTGAAAGAGGCGGGCATGGCCGAGCAGGTCTTTGTCGTCTCCTCGGGCGGCGGCGCGCAGACCTCCTGCGACCGGGTGGCCGATGGCAGCTTTGACATGTTCATCGAATACGACGCGCGGATGCAGGGCCAGGCGCTGAACACGCTGGTCGCCTCGATGCTGCAAAGCGACCGCGAGGCCGGCTCGGAGCAGCTTGTCTATTACGGCCCGAACTACGTGGTGACCAAGGACAGCCTGACTCCGGCCTCCTGCTTCACCGTCGACGAAGACCAGTAAGACTGGCGAAAGGAAGGCCCGCATGTCCGCCGCCGACACCCTCGTTCAGCTTCGCTATCGTTTCCTGCCCGATCATGTGGTCGGGGAGGTGCTGTCGAAGCGCTGGACCGACAACGCGATCCCGTTCATTGCCCTGCTGCTGACGCTGGCCGTGTTCGGCAGCGTCAATCCCGGCATGTTCACCGCCTTTGGCATGTATGACCTTGCCGGTCAGATCGCCGAGTTCGGGTTGCTGGCCATCGCGCTGACGCTGGTGATGATCTCCGGCGGGATCGACCTGTCGATCGGCTCGGTCTTTGCGCTCTGCGCGATGACGGTGCTGACGGCGCTCAACGTCTACAACCTGCCGCTGCCGGTGGCGGTGTTGATCACGCTGGGTGTGGGTGCGGTCTGCGGCGCGATCAACGGCGTGCTGATCGGCTATCTGCGGCTGCGGGCCTTCCTGACCACCCTCGTGACGCTGGTCATGTTCCGCTCCATCTACGAAATGGTGCTGCCGAAATTCGCCACCCAGATCGTGCTGGGCATGCCGGATTCGGTGGTCTGGGACGAGCTGGGCTTCGGCTCCTTCCTGGGGCTGCCCTATGCGTTCTTCCTCTCGGCGCTGATCGCGCTGATCTGGCATGTGGTGCTGTCGCGCTCGCGGCCCGGCTGGCACATCGCCGCCGTGGGCGGGGCGCGGCGCTCGGCGCATAACGCCGGCATCAATGTGCGGCTGGTGGTCTGCCTGACCTACGTGTTCTGCGGCATGATGGTGGCCGTTGCCGCGACGCTCTTTGCCGCGCGGCTGACCAGCGTGGGCACCGATACCGGGCTGGGGATGGAGATCTCGGTGCTGACGGCGGTGATCCTCGGCGGCACGACGCTGGGCGGCGGGCGCGGCTCGGTCGCCAAGGCGCTGATCGGCTCGGTGATCGTGCTGATCCTGACCAACGGGCTGCTGCAACTGGGCGTCATCGGCACCGTCTCGGCGCTGATCCTCGGTGTGGTGCTGCTGCTCGCGGTGTGGCTGGATGTGCGCTGGGTCAAGAACCGGCAGAAGCTCATCGACAGCTCGTATGTCTCGCCTGCCTATATCAAGCTGACCGAGAGCGTGAACGCGGCCGAGAACCCGGTCTATGCGGTCAACGACAAGCTGCGCGATGTGCAGACCATCGGTCTGGGCGAGGTCGAAGGCCCCGAGGATGTGGCGGTAGACCGCGCCGGCAATATCTATTCCGGCTCGCGCCATGGCGAGATTCACCGCTGGCTGGCGCCGGATTTCAAGCAGCACGAGATTTTCGCCCATATCGGTGGCGGCACCTTCGGGATGAATTTCGACAAGGACGACAACCTCGTGGTCTGCGTCGGCGGCATGGGGCTCTATATGGTGACGCCCGAGCGCGAGGTGGTGAAGCTGACGGACGAGACCAGCCGCAGCCTGACCTCGGTGATCGACGACAGCCGGATCCGGCTGGCCGACGATCTGGATATCGCGCCGGACGGGCGGGTGTTCTTCTCCGAGGCGTCGATCCGCTACACGGTGCATGACTGGCCGGTGGACATGATCGAGAGCCGCGGCAACGGGCGGATCATCTGCTACGATCCGCGCGACAAATCCACGAAAACGGTGCTGAAGAACCGCATCTTCCCCAACGGGATCGTCTGCCTGCCGGACGGCGAGTCGCTGCTCTTCAACGAGACCTGGGCCTGCCGCGTCTGCCGCTACTGGTACGATGGCAAGAAGAAGGGGCAGGTGGAGATCGTGCTCGATGGGCTGCCAGGCTATCCCGACAATATCAACCGCGCCAGCGACGGCAATTACTGGGTCTGCCTTGTGGGCATGCGCGGCCCGGCGCTCGATATGATGATGACGCGCCCCGGCCTGCGCCGCCGGATGACCCGGCGTATCGCGCCGGCGAACTGGATCTATCCCAACATCAACACCGGCTGCATCATCAAGATCAGCGCGACCGGCGAGGTGCTGGAATCGCTCTGGGACAAGGGCGGGGTCAATCACCCGATGGTCACCTCCTGCAAGGAGCATGAGGGTCATCTTGTCATCGGCGGCGTTAGCAACAACCGCGTGGGCCGCTGGAAGATCCCCGGCGCCGATCCGACCTGGTCGAGCCCGGTCGATTACTGGGGGGCGAAACAATGATCGCAGCCTTTCGCAACCGCATCGACGCCTTTCTCGGGCGCGGCGCGCACAGCACCTCGGTGCCGGTGATGGACGGGCCGCTCCAGCCCAACCACGCGCTCGATCATGCCGAGCTGTTCCTGAATGCCGAGGGGGTGGACAACCTCGTCGACCTGGGCGGTGCCCTTGGCTTCTCCTCCGGCGCGCGGTTGATGCGCGCCGCCGGGGGCACCGCGGAAGAAATCGCCAGCTTCGAGGCCGATATCGCCTGTCTGGCAAGCGACGGCGCCGGGGCGCTGGCTGTCGGGCTCGACGGGGCGGGCATCGTGCTGCAAGGCGGTGCGCATGACGGTCGGCGCATCGAGGCCCTGGGCGGGGCAAAGCTCATCTGCCCCACGGCGGCGCTGTTTCTCGACCCCGATACGCTGATTGTGGCGGTGGGGTCAGAGCAGCATGCCCGCACCGAGTGGAAACGCGACCTGATGGCGCTGGGGCAGAGCGGCAGCGTCTGGCGCGTGGATCTCGGTTCCGGATCCGAAGACTGTCTGGCCCGGGGGATGGGCTTTCCCTACGGGCTGGCGGCTGATGGCGACGGGATCGTGGTCAGCGAAGCCTGGCGGCACCGCCTCGTGCGGCTGGGCAAGAGCGGGGCGGGCGCGGTCACGCCGGTTCTGGCCAATCTCCCTGGCTATCCGGCGCGGCTCGCGCCCGCTCACGGCTCCGGCTACTGGATGGCGGTCTTTGCGCCGCGCAACCAGCTTGTGGAATTCGTGCTGCGCGAAACCCGCTTCCGTCAGGACATGACCGCGCAGGTGGCGCCGGAGTTCTGGATCGCCCCGGCGCTCAGCTCGGGCGACAGTTACCGCGAGCCGTTGCAGGGCGGTGCGGTGAAACAGATGGGCATCCTGAAACCCTGGGCGCCGGTCTGGTCCTATGGGCTGGTGGTGCGGCTGGATGCCGACTTCCAGCCGGTGGCGAGCTGGCACAGCCGCGCCGATGGCAAGCGCCACGGCGTCACCTCGGTCTGCGAACATGGCGGGCGGCTGGCGGTCGCGGCGAAGGGGCCGGGGGAGCTTCTGCTGATGGACGAGGTCACGATCACCGGGGAGGTCGTCTGATGGATACGGTTCTGGAGCTGAAGGGCGCCACCAAGGATTTCCGCGGCGTCTATGCCATTCGCGACATCGACCTCAAGCTCGGGCGCGGCGAGGTGCATGCCATCCTCGGCGAGAACGGCGCCGGCAAATCGACGCTGATGAAGTCGCTCGCGGGCGTGCATCAGCTCAGCGCCGGAGAGATCTATCTCGACGGTCGGTCGGTCACCTTTTCCTCGCCCTCGGACGCGCTCAAGCAGGGCATCGCCATGGTGTTTCAGGAGACCAACCTGGTGGGCTCCATGACCGTGGCGCAGAACATCTATCTCGGCGAGGAGAAATTCCTCAACCGGCTGCGCGGGCTCAATATCCGCGCCCAGACCTATCTGCTGTCGATGAATTTCGACGTGGAGCCGACGGCGCTGGTCAGCTCGCTGGGCGCAGCGCAACGCCAGATGGTCGAGGTGGCGCGCGCCACGCATCATGACGCCAAGGTCATCATCTTCGACGAGCCCACCGCGACGCTGACGCCCGAGGAGAAGCATCATTTCTTCGGGCTGGTGAAACGGCTGAAGGCCAGGGGCGCGTCGATCCTGTTCATTACCCACGCGCTGGAAGAGGCGCTGACCCATTCCGACCGGCTGACGGTGCTGCGCGATGGCCAGAAGGTGGCCGAGGGCGCGGTGTCGGACTTCACCCGCGACACGGTGATTCAGGCGATGGTGGGGCGCGGGCTGTCGGACGAGCTGTATGGCGCGCGCAAGGGGGTGGAGCTGCCGATCCGCACCTCGCGCAGCAAGATCCTCAGCGTCGACAACCTGTCGATGGGCAAGGTGGTGCGCAACTCTTCCTTCTCGATCTATGACGGGCAGGTCACGGGCATGTTCGGGCTGATCGGCTCGGGCCGGACAGAGACGATGAAGATCGTCTGCGGCGCGCTGAAGCGGAACGTCTTTCACGGCGGCGAGGTGCGGCTGAACGGCAAGCCGGTGCGCTACCGCGTGCCGCGCCCGGCGATGCGCGACGGCATCGTCTATGTCACCGAGGACCGCAAGCTCGACGGGTTCTTCGAAACCATGTCGATCCGCGACAATATCATGGTGGGCAAGCTGGCGGCGGGCTCGAACCCGGCCTCGGTCGTGTCGATGTCGCAGGCGCAGGATCTGGCGGAGGAGTGGACGAAGGCGCTGGATATCCGCGCGATCAACCCGTCCTCCAAGGTGATCGAGCTGTCGGGCGGCAACCAGCAGAAGGTGGTGATCGCGAAATCGCTGGTGCAGAAACCCCGGCTTGTGGTCTTCGACGAACCGACGCGCGGGGTGGATGTGGGCTCTATCGTGGAGATTCACACCCTGATCAACAAGCTGGCGGATGAGGGGATCGCGGTGGTGTTGATCTCCTCCTATCTGCCGGAGATCCTGTCGCTGTCGGACCGCATCCTTGTCGCGCGTCAGGGACAGATCGTGGAGGAGATGAGCGCAGCGGAGGCGACCGAGCAAAGCATCATGTACGCGGCGGTGCATTGATCCTCTGCGGATATGTATGACTTTGGCATGTATTTTGCGTCTTGACCGACAAGCCCGCCCCAAAGGGGCGGTTTGGTGAAATTCAGGGCCGCAATCGCATGTTCGCGGGGCGGCCCAACGACCGGAGGAGTGTCGCATGAAGGGCGTTGTCATTTTGGGGCAGGGCGAGCTGGAGATCCGGGAGTTTCCCGATCCCGAGCCGGGGCCGGACGAGATCGTCATCACCATGAAGGCCTCGGGCATGTGCGGCACCGACCTGCACCACCTGCGCGAGCCCTGCCGGCGGACCGAGGACAAGATCTTTATCGAGGGGCACGAACCCTGCGGCGTGGTCTCGGCGGTGGGCGAGGCGGTGCATCCGCAGGAGGCGAGCGTCGGCGACCGGGTGATGATCCACCATTACGACGGCTGCCGGGTCTGCCAGTATTGCCGCTCGGGCTGGACCCAGCTTTGCCCCAACGCCAAGGTGATCTATGGCGGGCCGAACGGCCACGGCGCGCATGCGCAGTTCATGAAGGTGCCGGCGCATACGGCGATCCAGATGCCGGACGGGCTGTCCTTCAAGGCCGGCGCGGCGATTTCCTGCGGGGCAGGCACGGCCTATGGCGCGGTGAAGCGCGTGGATCTCTGCGGCGACGACACGGTTGCGATTTTCGGGCAGGGGCCGGTGGGGCTTGCCGCGACGATCCTTGCCAAGGAATTCGGCGCGCGGGTGATCGCGCTGGATATCGGCGAGGAACGCTTGCAGATGGCGAAGAATTTCGGCGCCGATTTCACCGTCAACCCGCTCAAGGAAGACCCGGTAGAGGCGATCCGCGCGCTGACCATTCGGGGCGAGGGCGCGACGAAATCCCTCGAATGCAGCTCCAACCCGGATGCACGGCGGCAGGCCATTCAATGCGTCAAGCGCTGGGGCACCGCCTGCATGGTCGGCGCCTATGGCGATATCTCCTTCAGCACGCAGGAGATCATCCAGCTTCAGAAAACCGTGCTGGGCTCGCTGACCTTCTCCAAGAACATGATGGACGACTGCGCCCAATGGGTGGTGCAGCGCGGCATCGACCTCGAAAAGCTCTTTACCCATGAATTCCGGCTCGATCAGGCGCATGAGGCCTATGAGCTGTTCGACCAGCAAAAGATCGGCAAGGGCGTGTTCGTCTTCGACTGACGCGCGCCAGGAAGGATCAGGAGACGACATGAGACATTACGGAAAATTCTATATCGACGGCGCCTGGGTCGACCCGATCGAGAGCCGCCCCTTCGAGCTGGTGAACCCGGCGACCGAAGAGGTCTATGCCACCGTGGCGCTCGGCTCGCCGGCGGATGTCGACCGCGCGGTCGCCGCCGCGCGCCGGGTGTTCCCGAGCTTCAGCGAGATGACCAAGGCCGAGCGGATCGAGCTGCTGGAGACCATCATCGGGGTCTATCAGAAGCGCGAAGACGACATCATGGCGGCGCTCACCGAAGAGATGGGCGCGCCGGTCTCGCTCCGGGCGCAGGTGGGCGCGGGGCTCGCCTCTATGAAACAGGCGGTGACCTCGCTCAGGGATTACGAGTTCGAGGTGCAGGAGGGCATCAATATCATCCGCCACGAGCCCATCGGCGTGGCCGGCCTCATCACGCCATGGAACTGGCCGGTGCAGCTTGCCTGCAACAAGCTCTCCTCGGCCTTTGCCGCCGGTTGCCCGGTGGTGCTGAAACCCTCGGAATTCACCCCCGTCAGCTCGCTGTTGCTGGCCGAGGTGGCGGACGAGGCGGGGGTGCCCGCCGGGGCCTTCAATCTGGTGAACGGCGACGGGCCCGGCGTCGGCAACGCGATCTCGGCGCATGAGGATATCGACGTGGTGTCCTTCACCGGCTCGACCCGCGCGGGCGTTCTGGTGGCGGCGGCGGCGGCGCCCTCGGTCAAGCGCGTGGCGCAGGAGCTGGGCGGCAAATCGGCCAATATCATCCTGCCCGATGCCGATCTGAAGGCGGCGGCGGATTACAACGTCAAACGCGGCTATTCCAATAGCGGCCAGTCCTGCCATTCGCCGACGCGGATCCTGGTGCAAGAGGATCATCTCGAAGAGGTGCTGGGCTATCTCGCCGACGCGGTGGCGACGCTGAAAGTGGGCGATCCCAACGACCCGGAGACGACCCATGGCCCGGTGGTGAACCGCGCGCAATACGAGCGCATCCAGGGCTATATCCAGTCGGCCATCGACGAGGGCGCGCGGCTGGTCTGCGGCGGTCCGGGCCGCCCCGAGGGGCTCGACAAGGGGTTCTATATCCAGCCGACGATCTTTTCGGTGACCACCGAGAACACCATCGCCAATGAAGAGATCTTTGGCATGGTCACCTCGGTCATCACCTACAAGACCGTGGAAGAGGCCATCGCCATCGCCAATGACACCAGCTACGGGCTGGGCGGCTATGTCTTCGGCAAGGACCGCGAGCGCGCGCTCGATGTCTGCCGCAAGATCCGTGCGGGCCGGGTGTTCTATGACGGCGCGGCGGCGAATACGGCGGCGCCGATGGGCGGCTACAAGAAATCCGGCAATGGCCGCGAGATGGGCGCCTACGGGATGGAGGAATATCTCGAGGTCAAGGCGATCATCGGGTTCTGAGACAGGACGGCCCGGCCGGGAGATCCGGCCGGGCCTTTTGCATCGCAGCAGGGCAGGGGGGCCATGGCATGGCAGATCGGAACAGCAATGCGGGGATCTACGAAGCGGTGCCGCAATTCGGGCGGCTGCGCGACGAGGTGCTTTATAACGATGTCTGGAAACAGCCCGAGCTCAGCCCTCGCGACCGCAGCCTTGTGACCTGCGCGGTGCTGGCGGCGCTCGGCAAGAACGAGGAGCTGCGCCATCACATGGGCGTCGCGGTCGAAAACGGCGTCACCGCCGACGAGCTGCGCGGGCTCGTGGTGCAGGTGGCCTTCTACGGCGGCTGGCCCTGCGGTGTGAACGCGGCCAAGGCCGGGATGCCGATTTTCGAAAAAGAGACCGGCTGAGCGGCGGCGCGTCAGGCGCGTGTCTCGACCCGAGGACACAATGTGTGCGACAGGCGCGCAGAAACGCCCGGCGCCGCTGTTGCGCGCCGCGATCCGGTCGGTGGGATATCGGGTGAGAAAGAGCCCGCCATGCCCGGTATCGCCCAGGGGGCAGATACGGAGCGGGCGGTATCGGCGCAGGGCCGTGCCAGATCCAGAGGGAGGCGGATCTTACCCTGCATCGCGTGCCACGGCCGGACGGCCGCAGCGGCAAACTCAGATGTGCTGGGATTTCCCGAACGGTGCGCGCTTGAACAGGGCGCGGACCGACTGGCCAAAACCACGCAGGGCCGAGGCGACAGCCTGGCTGCGTTCGAGTTTGGCGGCGCGCACCAGTTGTGCAGTTGCAGCATCGGTATATTCGGACGTCATAATCTTTCCTTTCAGCAAGATAGAGGGAAGTTAGTGCATCTCTGGGGGGATCAGTAGACCGCTTGTCGGCAAGCCCGCTTTGCAGTTGCAGCATGGCTTGGACTGGCGTTTTCACCACATTCGGGCGCCAATGCCGTCATTGGCATAGCTTTTGCGATCATCACAGCGAAGTCGGTAAGAAATTGTTTCCGAAGGTTCAGGGGGAGGCGCCCCAATCCCATTCGGAACACGCACATGCAGGGAGGGGAAGCATGGCATTGCTTGAGCGGATACTGGGGGTGGCGGCCCGGTTGCTGGTATGGGCCGCCGGGGCGTTTCTGCTCGCGATGGCGCTGCATGTCTGTCTCGACGTCGCGATGAAGTATTTCCTAAACAAGCCGATCCCCGGCACCGCCGAGATCGTCGCGCGCTATTATATGCTGGCCGCGGTGTTCCTGCCGCTGGCCTTTGTCGAGCTGCGCAACAGCGGCATCGCGGTGGATCTGTTCTACAACATGTTCGCGCCGCGCTGGCGGCGGGCGATGGTGGCGCTGTCCTATGTCGGGCAGATGAGTTTCTTTTCTCTGCTGGCCTATCAGTCGTCGCTGGACGCGCTGAAATCCTATGACAAGCAGGAATATATCGACGGCCAGATCGTGGTGTATATCTGGCCCGCGACCTTCTTCCTTCCCATCGGGCTCTGGCTCGTGGCGGCGATGAGCCTGCTGCGCCTCGCCCAGACGCTGATCCGCAGCGACTGGGAGGTCGTGACCACCCATAGCGTGCCGCTCGATGGCGGCCAGACCGGCAAGGAGGCGCTCTGATGGACCGGCTGGAAATCGGCATTGCGGGCATCGTCGTCGCGCTGATCCTGATCGCGCTGCGCATGCAGGTGGGGGTGGTGCTGGGCATCGTCGCCTTCGGCGGCATCGCGGCGATCACCAATATGGGCGCGGCCTGGGGCATCCTCACCGCGATTCCGGCCAATTTCATCGCGCAATGGAGCCTCAGCGCCGTGCCGATGTTCCTGCTGATGGGCTATATCGCGGCGCAGGCGGGGCTGACCAACGGGCTTTTCGCCAGCGCGCGCATCGTGCTGGGGCGGGTGCCGGGCGGGCTGGCCTCGGCGACCGTAGTGGCCTCGGCGCTCTTTGCCTCGGCCAGCGGATCGAGCGTCGCCACCGCCGCCGCCTTCTCGCGCATCGCGGTGCCGGAGATGCTGAAATCCAACTACAAATCCTCGCTCGCCACCGGCTCGGTCGCGGCGGCGGGGACGCTGGGCTCGCTCATTCCGCCGAGCATTCTGCTGATCCTCTACGGTATCTTCACAGATACCTCGATCGGCGCGCTGTTCGTCGCCGGTGTGGTGCCGGGGGTGCTCTCGGCGGTGGCCTATATCACCATGATCACCCTCCGCTCCTATCTTGACCCGACGCTGGCGCCGGTCAACGACACCACCCATACGCGCGAGGAGAAATGGGCGGCGCTGCGGGATATCTGGCCGCTGCCGGCGCTGATCCTCGGCGTGCTGGGGGGCATCTTTACCGGGATCTTCTCGCCCACAGAGGCGGGCGCCATCGGCGCGGGGCTGGCGGTGCTGATTGCGCTGCTGCGCCGTTCGCTCAGCCGCAAGGCGGTGATCCGCGCGGTGATCGAGACCGCCGAGGGCACCGCCTCGATCTTTATCATCGCCATCGGGGCGACGATGTTCGCGGTGTTCATGGGGCTGTCGTCGCTGCCCAACGCGCTGTCGGGGCTGATGCTCGACCATGTGGATTCGACCATCGCCATCATCGTGATGATCGCGCTGCTTTACGTGCTGCTGGGCATGTTCGTCGACAGCGTGTCGATCATGCTGCTGACCATCCCGATCATCCAGCCGATCCTGAACGGGCTGGGCGTGGATATGGTCTGGTTCGGCATCATCGCCATCAAGCTGCTGGAGATCGGCATGATCACCCCGCCGGTGGGGCTGAACGTCTACGTGATCCGCAGCGCGCTGGGGTCGGCGGTCTCGCTGGTCGATGTGTTCCGCGGCGCCGCCTGGTTCATCCTGACCGATCTGGTGACGCTGACCCTGCTGATCCTGTTCCCGATCATCACGCTGTTTTTGCCCGGGATCATGAAGTGACGACACCGCTTTCGATGCTCAACTCAGGGAGGAAAAAATGAAGTTGAGAACGATCCTGGCCGCGACGGCGGCCATCGGGCTGGGGGCCGGCGCACTGCCCGCCGCCGCCGAGACATTCCGCGCGGCGACCTGGAACGTGTCGGGCTCGCCCAACGATGTGTTCCTGAACGATTTCGCCGATCAGGTGCGCGAGGCAACGGGCGGAGAGATCGACTTCGAGATCTTCCCGGGCGGCGTGCTGCTGCCGGCGGACGGCACCCTGCCGGGCATCGCCTCGGGCGTGGCGCAGCTCGCCAATATCACCGCTGCCTATATCCCCTCCGACATGCCGGTGGATGCGGTGACGGCGGATCTGTCCTTTGCCGCCGACGATCAGCTCGCGCTGGCATTTGCCAAGACCGAGGTGGGCTTTTTCAACGAGCAGATGCAAAAGGAGATCCGGGGGCACGATCTGGTGTTCGTCACCAGCTTTTCCATCGGCATCTATTACCCGATCTGCTCCTTCGATCTGAGTTCGGTCGATGATCTCGACGGCCGAAAGGTGCGCACCAGCTCGGCCACGCAGATCGAGTTCGCCACGCAATATGGCGCCGTGCCGGTCAGCGTGCCGGCGAGCGAGATCTATACCGGCATCCAGCGCGGCTCTCTCGACTGCGCCTTTGGCGACGCGCTGTTCCTGACCGATTACTTCAAGCTCAACGAGGTGGCGCAATCGGTCTACCGGCTGCCGCTCGGCTCCAACGCCACCGGCGGTTACTACATGAACGAGGATTTTTGGGCAGAGCGCACGCCCGAGGAACGCCGCGCCATGTTCAAGGCGCTGTCGCGCGCCACCGCCCGCTCGATGATCGGCTATCAGGCCAAGGTCGATCAGGCCTGGGAAGCCGCCGAGGCCGCCGGGGTCGCGCTGAACGAGCCGAGTGAGGCGGACATGGCGGCGCTGGCGGAGTTCAACGAGGCCTTCATCGCCAAGCTGGCGCAATCCGAGATGGACAAGCGCGGAATCGACGACCCGACCCAGCTCATCGACGACATGGTCGCCGCGATGGACAAGTGGAAAGGGCTGCTGGAGGAGGTCGACACCACCGATCTCGACGCGGTGACGGCGCTGCTCGACCAGGAGATCTTCGACAGGATCGACGTCGAGACCTACGGGCTCGACTGACCGCGCGGGGCCCCGCGCGAAAACATTCCTGGGGGCGCATCGGGCGCCCCCGTGACAACACAGGATGACACCATGACCGACCAAGCCAGTTCCCACGGTTACACCTATCCCAGGGTGGGTATGCTGATCGACGGCGAGTGGATCTATGACCGCGCCCCCTGCCATCAGGTGCAGAACCCGGCGGACGACCAGATCCTCGGCCCGGTCCCCGGCGCCACCGATGCCGATTTCGACCGGGCACTGGCAGCGGCGCAGCGCGGTTTCGAGATCTGGCGCAAGGTGCCGCCGCAGGAACGCTCCGAGCTGCTCAAGCGGGTGGCGGTGCTGATGCGCGAGCGTGCCAAGGACATCGCCCCGGCGATCACCCTGGAACATGGCAAGCCGCTGGCCGATGCGGAGGCCGAGGTGTCGCGCTCGTCGAGCTTTCTCGACTGGGATGCCGAGCAGCTTTTGCGGACCTATGGCCGCGTCGTGCCGACCCAGCATCCGAATTATCAGTTCGTGATGCGCGAGCCCATCGGCCCGGTCGCGGCCTTCACCCCGTGGAACGTGCCGGTGAGTGCTGCGGGCCGCAAGCTTGCCGGCACCATCGCGGCGGGTTGCTCGGTGATCATCAAGCCCGCCAGCCAGACCCCGGCCTCCACCTGCCTGCTGGCGCAGTGTTTCATCGACGCAGGCCTGCCGGACGGCGTGCTTCAGGTCATTCACGGCAAATCCAGCCAGGTTTCGGAAAAGCTGATCCTGTCGCCGGTGATCCGCGCGGTGACGCTGACCGGCTCGGTCGAGGTCGGCAAGCAGCTCATGCGGCTGGCCGCCGAGGGGGTGAAACCCTCGCTGATGGAGCTGGGCGGCCATGCGCCGGTGCTGATCGGCGCCGATGTGAACCCCGCCAAGGTCGCCGAGCTGGCGGTGGGCGGCAAGTTCCGCATGGCCGGGCAGCTTTGCGTGTCGCCCTCGCGCTTCCTGATCCACGAAAAGATTTATGACGATTTCGTCGGGGAGTTCGCCGCGCGGGCGGGCAAGCTCAAGGTCGGCGATGGCTTCACCGAGGGCGCGCAGGTCGGCCCGCTGGTCAACTTCCGCCGCATCGAGACGATGCAGAGCCTCGTTGCCGACGCGGTCGAGCGCGGCGCGAAGGTGCTGACTGGCGGCGAGCGTGTGGGCAATTCGGGCTGTTTCTTTGCGCCCACCGTACTGGGCGACGTGCCGCTCGATGCGCGGGTGATGCATGAAGAGCCCTTCGGCCCGCTCGCGCCCTGCACGCCGGTGGCGGATATGGATCAGGCGCTGAGCATCGCCAACGATATCGAGGTGGGTCTCGCGGGCTATGTCTTTACCAACGATGTGGAGATGGCCGACCGGCTGTCGAATGCGCTGGAATGCGGCTCGGTCGCGATCAACCAGTTCACCAGCCCCGGCGCTGACGCGCCCTTTGGCGGGCACAAGGAAAGCGGCATCGGCGTCGAGGGCGGCATGGAGACGCTCGACAGCTACACCGTCTCGAAGACGATCAGCCAGCGCCGCGTGAATATCTGAGATCAGGGAGGATCTTATGACAGGAATGCTAGACGGCAAGGTCGCGCTCGTCACCGGCGCGGCAGGCGGCATCGGCCGCGCCTCGGCCCGGCTCTTTGCCGAGGAAGGCGCAAAGCTCGTGATCTCGGATGTCACCTCGGAGGGGGTCGAGCAGACCGCATCCGAGGTGCGGGATCTGGGCGGAGAGGTCGTGCCGGTGGTCGCCGATCTCGCCAGCAAGGCGGATATCGAGGCGATGGTCGCGGCGGCGGTGGATCGCTGGGGCCGGCTCGACTGCGCCTTCAACAATGCCGGCATCACCGGCGGCCAGATCGGGCAGGGCGGGCGGCTCACCGCCGATTGGGACGAAGAGGCCTTTGACCGCATCGTCACCATCAACCTCAAGGGCACCTGGCTCTGCATGGTGGCGCAGATCCGCCAGATGCAGACGCAGGAGGGTGGCGGCGCGATCATCAACACCGCCTCGCTCGCCGGGCTTCAGGGCTTTCCCACGACCACCGGCTATTCCGCCAGCAAACACGCGGTCGTCGGCATGACCAAGACCGCCGCGCTGGAATACGCGCCGAAGATCCGGGTCAACGCGCTTTGCCCGGGCTATGTCGATACGCCGATGCTGGAGGACACGATGGCGCGGCGCGGCGAGATGATCCTCGGCCAGATCCCGTTCGGGCGCCTCGCCGATCCGTGCGAGATGGCGCAGATGGCCTGCTGGGCGCTGTCGGATCGCGGCTCTTACGCCACCGGTCAGGCCTTTGCCGTCGATGGCGGCTTTACCGCCGGCTGAGGAGAGACCCATGCCGCATATCTCCATCAAGATGATCGAGGGCCGCGACGAGGCCACCAAGCAGAAGATCGCGGAGGCGCTGGTGAAGACCGCGACCGAGGTCATGGGCGTCGGCGAAGACGCGCTCTCGGTGGCCATAGAGGATGTGCCGCGCGCCGACTGGATCGGGCAGGTCTTCCTGCCCGAGATCCGGGGCAACAAGGACCGTCTCTACAAGAAACCCGGATACAAGGATGTCTGAGACCGGAAAGGACGCCGAATGACCAAGCGACTGGAAGGCCGCGACGAGGAGATCCTGGAGCCGGATCTGCCCATCGTCGACCCGCATCACCACCTCTTCGAGCGCAAGGGCGTGCGCTACATGCTCGACGAATGTCTCGACGACATGCGCGCCGGGCACAATGTGGTGGCCTCGGTCTATGTCGAGACCGGCGCCTTCATGCGCCGCGACGGGCCGGAGGTGCTGCGCCCGCTGGGCGAGATCGAGTTCGCCAACGGCATCGGCGCCATGTGTTCGGGCACCGAATACGAGGGTCCGCAGGTCTGCGCCGGCATCGTCGGCAAGGCCGATCTGCGGCTCGGCGAGCAGGTCGGCTGGCTGTTCGACCGGGCGCTGGCCGTGGCGCCGGAGCGATTCCGCGGCATCCGGCAGATCAGCATGGATCACCCCAGCGATCTGCCCTACCGCTATTTCTCCACCGGGCGGCCGCCGCAGGGGCTCTATCATCATCCGAAATTCCGCGAGGGCTTTGCCCAGCTCGCCGCGCGCGGGCTGAGCTATGACGCGACGGGGTTTCATCTGCAACTGCCCGATATCGGAGATCTCGCCGATGCCTTCCCCGACACGCCGATCGTCGTCAATCACATGACCATCGCCATGGGGCTGGAGATGTCGCCGGACGAACGGCAGGCGCTTTTTGCCGACTGGCGCGACAAGCTCGCCGAGGTGGCGAAGCGCCCGAATGTGGCCTGCAAGGTGGGCGGTTTGGGAATGCCGGTCTGGGGCTTCGGCTTCGAGACGCGCGCGGATGTGGTGGGCTCGGAGGAGCTGGCGGATGTCTGGCGGCCCTATGTGGAAACGGCCATCGGGCTTTTCGGCGCCGAGCGCTGCATGATGGAGAGCAACTTCCCCCCCGACGCGTTTTCCTGCGGATACGTGCCGCTCTGGAACGCGCTGAAGCGGATCACGGCGGGCTGTTCGGAGGAGGAGAAGGCGGCGCTCTACAGCGGCACGGCGGCGCGGGTGTATCGGCTGGGGGTGTGAGGGGGGCTATGCGCAGGAAGCTGACGTAGAGCCTCAGGCTTCAGGCCCCTAAAGACTCAGCTCCGCCGCCGTTTGTATCCGTGTCTTTGAAGGCTACCGGCCCCGCCTCAAGCAGTCAGTCATTCAGTTTGACGTGAGCCAAGAACTGCCCCTCTAAATTTCCGGTCGTGCCATCCGTGTCACATCGGCCTCATACCAAGCCTGCGCTTGGACTGCCCGAAAAGCCAGCCAATCCTCCAATCGGTCGAACGACTTCTCCGCGTCAGACGTTTCATCGAAAAACCCGGTTAGGATGGAACCGCCGGGCTCGATGATGTCCCATAGCACGGAAAGCCCGTCCCCATTCTTGGGCGCATGGCTTGTTCCGATTACAAAGCCGTTTGTGGGAGACATCTTTGGCAATACGAGGCCGCCGGTTACATCGAAATCTACAGGTTTGTTGAGAAAGTCCGCTCCTTTGTCGTCTGAGGAGAGGAAGTTCACGCCAGGGATCTGGAAGCGCGTACCGAACAACCTTACGCCATTGCAGGATCGGTGAAGTCTTCGCTAAGTGGTGGGATCGGCATCGCGGTAGAACTGCGAGACATAGCTCTCCTCATCCAGTTCAGTGGGATTATTGAAGGCAATCAACCAAGGGGGGCCAAGCTCAGACCTCAGGTTCGGCAACGAGATCCAGCCACGCCGCGTTCTCATGGGCTTTGAGACATACTCATCCCTCAAGCTGGAAACGATGATATTAGAGAAGGTGTTCATATGGAGAAGGCCCAACGTATGACAGTCGCTGTGCCAGGGTTCAATGCGCTCGGGCGTAGAGCAACTGAAGCCATGGATTGGCCTCGGGGCCGGGTTGCTCCTGCGGGAAAGGTGTCGGCGAAGTCTCGACGAGATGCAGAAGCGTCCATGACAACCCAAAGCAGTCATCCGGGCCAAAAACAGGAAGTAAGGCTTCAGCCTCTTCGTCTGTCACTGGCGATTTGATTGAATGCAGAGCCTCCTCGAAAAGCTCTATCGACCTAGTGTCGTCCTCCGATGGAAGCGGCCCCATTGCTACGAGCTTTTTAATTTCGTCACGCATTTCAATCCCGGCTTTCAGTCATGAGTTCGCTCCCTCCGCATCGTGACCCATGACCTGCTCCCCATAGAGTCCGCGTTTTTTAGTTCGCTCTGTTCAGGGTTTGGTCCTCTACTGACCGTTGGTGATACTCCCACGGTGTGAGCCCGTCGAGGCTCGTGTGGGGGCGATGGTGGTTGTAGTCTTCGCGCCAGGCCGAGATAAGCTCCCGGGCGTGGCGCAGGTTGGCGAACAGGTGCTCGTTCAGGCACTCGTCGCGCAGGCGGCCATTAAAGCTCTCGACGAAGCCGTTCTGCATGGGCTTTCCTGGCGCGATGTAATGCCACTCGACCTTGCGGTCCTCCTGCCATTTCAGGATGGCATTCGATGTCAGCTCCGTTCCGTTGTCACTGACCACCATACATGGATAGCCGCGCACCCGGGCGATGCTGTCGAGCTCACGGCCGACACGTTGCCCCGACAGCGAAGTGTCCACGACCGTCGCCAGGCATTCCCGGCTGAAGTCGTCGATGACGCACAGCACCCGGAACCGGCGCCCGTCTGAGAGGCTGTCCGAGACGAAGTCCAGGGACCATCGCTGGTTCGGCCCTTGTGGGATCGCCATCGGGGCCCTCGTTCCGATCGCGCGCTTGCGACCGCCGCGCTTGCGCACTGTCAGGCCCTCTTCCCGGTAGATCCGGTAAAGCTTCTTCCAGTTCACCTTCCAGCCTTCGCGACCAAGAAGCAGGTGCAGCCTTCGATAGCCGAAGCGACGCCGTTCGCTGGAAATCGCCTTCAGCCTCTCCCGCAGCTCGGCGTCTACAGGTCTAATTGATCCACGTCGATACACACGCGGGTCGATCCCGGCCAGGGCACAGGCCCGCCGCTGGTTGTAGTTCTTCTCTGTCATGGCCCAGTCCACGGCTCGTCGCCTTGCACCGGGCTTCAGAAGTTTTTTCCCAGCATCTCCTTGAGCGTGGCCACATCCAGCATCTGCTCCGCGAGCATCTTCTTGAGCTTCGCATTCTCAGCCTCCAGCGCCTTCAGCCGTTTGGCCTCCGACACCTCCATGCCGCCATACTTCGAGCGCCACTTGTAGAACGTGCCGTCACTGATGCCATGCTTCCGGCACAGCTCCTTGGCACCTATCCCGGCCTGGTGCTCCTTTAAAATGCCAATGATCTGCTCTTCGCTGAAACGGCTTTTCCGCATTGTCTGTCTCCTCGTTTGGAGAACAGGCTAACTTCAAAACGCGGACTTTTCAGGGGAGCAGGTCACCCACACCAGTGATGGACTGATGAGATTAGATCAACCCCAAGCCGCGTTGCCGCCTGTTGCGAACATGACGTGATGCCGCAGGTTTGGTTCCGAGCCCAGTGTTCTCGTTGGCTTCTATGGAGCGGGGAGAACCCTTAACCTCGCTTCAAAGGTTGGCGAGGAACTCGACCCGAAAATTCAGGCAATCTTCAGGCCCAGCAAGAATATGCTCCTCCAAAAGATTTAGCGGACAGAGCACCAGGTTCATCCGTTCACCGTCGACCTTGGCGATATCGAAGATAATGTAAGAGCGGGAGTCGACGTCGACGAGGACTGCGGCTTTTGACGTCCCATCAATCTTGAAACCGAGCTTATGGAACCACTCGATATTCCAGCGAATTGACGTCTCGCAAACCGGCCGGAGAACGAAGGAGGAGAAGAGTGCCTGGACGATTTCCTCCCACTCATCATAGGCGTCATCATAGTCGGTTTCGATGCCGGCAGCGTCAGCAAACGGCAATATTGTTTCGAGCGACTTGAGGCACAACTCGACCTGCAGCTTGATGTCTATGCTGTGTGTCATTCATCATCCCAATGAAGCTGTTACCCGAACAGTCTAGTTACGATGCCCGGACGTTTAACGACGGCTTCGTCCGCAAAGGTCCGCTTCGTGCTGACTAGGGTCAGGACTCATAGCCAATAGATGACGGTTGCAGCAAGGGCGATGGCTGAGAGGAAGACCTTCGGGCATCTGTCGTATCGAGTTGCCACGCGTCGCCAGTCTTTCAGCCTGCCGAACATGATCTCAATCCGGTTGCGGCGTTTGTAGCGGCGCTTGTCGTACTTCACCGGTTTCTTCCGCTGTTTCCGGCCTGGGATGCAGGCCCGTATCCCTTTGTCTTTCAACGTTTCTCTGAACCAGTCGGCATCGTAGCCGCGGTCTCCCAGCAGCCATTCCACCTTTGGCAAACTGCCCACCAAAGCGCGGGCACCGATGTAATCGCTGACTTGTCCTGCCGTGACGAAGAGGTCGAGCGGTCGGCCCTGGCTGTCGCAGACGGCGTGCAACTTCGTGTTCATGCCGCCCTTGGTCCGACCAATCAGGCGTCCACGCCCCCCTTTTTCACGCCCATGCTGGTCGCTGTTCGGTGGGCCTTGAGATAGGTCGCGTCGATCATGACGGTCTTCTGTTCGCCGTGTTCGGCAGCCAGACCCGCCATCATCCGGGCAAAGACGCCCTTGTCGCTCCACCGCTTCCAACGGTTGTAGAGCGTCTTGTGCGGGCCATAAGCGGCGGGTGCATCACGCCATCTTAACCCATTGCGGTTGACGAAGATAATCCCGCTCAGGACGCGCCGATCGTCTACGCGAGGCTTGCCGTGGGATTTAGGAAAGAAAGGCGCAAGGCGCGCCATCTGCGCGTCGCTCAACCAGAAAAGATCAGACATGTTCACCGCTCGTTTTCCGAACCGTGAATCACGCTGCCAGTCGGAAATCAATGGGTCCTGACCCTAAAGACCCACAGCTCACCATGAAAGGGTGGGCACTCCCTGCCCACCCCACTTTCACTGCATCGTCGAGGGCAGCCAGGTCACCAGACCGGGGAAGGCCACGAGGATCGCCACGAGGATCAGGTGGGCGATGACATGCGGGAAGGAGCCCCGGAACACGTCGGCCACCGGCATCTTGGTGTATTTCGAGATCACGAAGACATTCATCCCCAGTGGCGGTGTCAGCACACCGACCTCGCCCATGACGATGGTGATCACCGCGAACCAGATCGGATCGTAGCCGAGCTGCAGGATCAGCGGCGTGATCACCGGCACCGTCAGGATCAGCATCGCCACCAGATCCATGAAGCAGCCGAGGATGAGATACATCGCCAGCGCCAGGATCAGGATCGCCAGCGGCGGGATGCCCGAGCCCATCACATAGGTCACCAGATCCTGCGTCGCCTGGGTCATCGTCAGGAAGTAGACGAAGATCTGCGCCCCCAGAAAGATCAGCGCGATCATGCAGCTGGCCTCTGCGGTGGCGAGGGCCGCGTGGATCAGCTCCTTCACCGTGGTGCCCCGGCTCACCGCCAGCAGCAGCGCCGCAAGAGCGCCCACGGCGGAGGCCTCGGTGGGGGTGCCGATGCCGGTATAGATCACCACCGTGACCAGCGTGAACAGCAGGATGAAGGACCAGGCCGATTTCAGCGAGCCGAATTTCTGCCGCCAGGTGTAGCTCTCGGCGCTCGGCGCGTGATCGGGGTTGCGCCAGACCAGGAAGAGGATCGTCAGCATGATTGCCGCCGTCACCATCAGGCCCGGAATGATCCCCGCGATCAGCAGCTTGGCAACGCTCATATCGGCGAGCAGCGCATAGATGATCATCGCGCCGCTGGGCGGGATCAGCATCGACAGCGTGCCCGAGATCGCCACCACCCCCGAGGCGAGCCGGCGGTCGTAGCCGTGCTTGATCATACCCGGAATCGTGGTTGAGGAGAGCGTCGCGGCGGCGGCGGTGCTGGAGCCCGAGATCGCGCCGAAGGCGGCGCCGGTGATCGCGGTGGCATGCGCCAGCCCGCCGGGCACCCGGCCCATCCAGGTCTTGGCGATGTTGAACATGTCGTCCGCGACGCCGCTCACCACGATGAAATTCGCCATCAGGATGAACATCGGGATCATCACGAACTCATAGCTCTCGACGGCGCCGAGGGGGGCCGCGGCCAGGATGCCCGTGGAGAGCGCGGTGCCGCCGACGAAATAGAGCCCGACGGCGCCGGAGAGCGCCAGTGCCAGCGCCACGGGAAGCCCGATCACCAGCAGGACGGCGAGCAGAAGGAAACCGATCGCGACAGCCATCAGACAGCCTCCTCGAGCGGGTCGGAATGGTCGGGCAGCACCGAGATCGCGATCTTGTCGGCGCCGGTGACGAAGGCGAAGAGATTGGTGATGCCGATATGCACGAGCCGCACCGCCACGGCAAAGGTGGTCACGCTGAAGATCGCCTGATGCAGCCAGATCGGCCAGTTGATCATGCCCGTGGTCACCAGCCCGTGCTCATAGCTTTCCAGCGAGCTGTGCATGATGCGGTAGAACATGATGGTGAAGACGGGCGCGCAGGCCAGCGTCGAGAGGCCGAAGAGCAGTTGCTGCATCCGCGCGGGCATCATCAGCGCGAAGAGATCGACCGAGATATGCCCGCCGCGCCGCAGCACGAAACTCGCGGGCAGCAACATCGCCACCGGCAGAAGATACATCGAGACCAGATCGTAGCTGAAGATCAGCGGGCTGTTCAGCGTGTAGCGCAGCAGCGCGTCGGCGGCGACAAAGATCATGATGAGAAAGAGCACGACGACGACAATCGCCATGATGAGTTTTTCCACGGCATTCAGCGCCGCATCGAGGGCCCGGAAGACGCGCTGTGCGGCGCCCGGGGGAGGATGATCGGTTTCTGACATTGCTTTTCCCCGCCTGTCTGAGTGAGGCGCTTCCCGGCCGGGGCCGGAAAGCGCTTTGTCACGGTCTGGCTCAGTCGCCGAGCGCGGCCTGGAAATCGGCCAGGGTCTGTTCGGCGGGAATGCCGCGGGCTTCGAGGCTCGCGACCCACTCCTCTGCGACGCTGGCGGTCTTTTCGCGCAGCAGCTCGACCTGTTCCGGGGTCCAGGTGTGGATCTCCATGCCGTGTTCCGACTGAAGCTCTTCGATGGCGCGGACCTCGTTGGCGTCGGAATAGGCGCAGAAGTTTTCCTCGGCCATCATGCCGGCCTCGTCCAGTGCGTTGCGGACATCTTCGGGCAGCGACTGGTATTTCGACTCCGACATCACGGCGAAGATGCCGGGCGTGCCCATCGAGAAGCCGGTCGCGCCGTATTTGGCATAGAGATAGTATTCATAGGCCTCGACCGAGAGATAGGCGCCGAGATAGGAATCCACCGTGCCGCGCTGAAGGCCGGTCAGAACCTGCGGCGAGGTCAGTTTCATCGGCACGCCGCCGAGCGCCGCCACGGTCAGTTCCATCAGGCCGCCGGCATTGCGCAGCTTCATGCCTTCGAGCGCCTCGACCGATTCCACCGGCAGGCGCGAGCCCGCGGGGCCGTAGGGCGAATAGACGTAATAGCTCAGCACCCGGATGCCGAGCGGCTTGTAGGCGTTTTCGTAGACCACGCCGCCCGGATCGCCGACGGTGCGGCTGGCATGGGTGCCGTCGCAGACCTTTTCCACGATGCCGGGCACTTCCAGAACGCCCAGCAGCGGAATGTCGTCGCTGCTCACGTAGCCGGTGCCGATCTCGGCGATGTCGATGGCGCCGACGCGCACCAGTTCGAGCAGCTGCTTGGCCTTGCCGGCCTGTTCGGCGGGGTAGAATTCGACCTCGACCTTGCCGTCGGTCAGCTTGCTCAGTTCCTCCATGAACACATTCGTGCCCTGGGTGACGCCGAAATGGGTCGAGGGCAGGAATGTGCCCAGCTTGAGCGTCATGCTGTCCTGCGCCATGGCAGCGGCGGGGATCATCAGCGTGGCGGCAAATGCGGCCAGCGCCTCTTTGAGATAGGTTTTCATATCGTCCTCCCTGAACTTTGTGAAACGTCGCTTCACAAACATGGCACTGCAAATCATGTGCCACTCTCTCCGTTGGGTCTGCCAGGCGCCCCGCGACAGGCGTGTGACGCCTGGCAGTGTCTTGTCGTTATTCGCCTGATTTCAGAAGGGCGCGGAACTCTGCCAGCGCCTGCGCGCCGGGCTTGCCGATCTGATCGAGCTGCGCGGCCCAGTTGTCCGCGAGCGAGGCAAGCTTGGTATCGAGTTCGGCTTTTTCGGCCTCGGTGATCTCGTGGATCTCGACGCCCTGCTCCTTCATGAAGGCCATGGCTTCGGCGTTGCCCTCGACGGCATAGGAGCAATAGGCCTGCTCTGCCTCGACCCCGGCAGCGTCGACCGCGGCCTTGGCCTCGTCGCTCAGCGTTTGGTATTTCCGGTCGGTCATCATCAGGATGACGATGGCGCCGCCGAAACTGTAGCCCGAGGTGCCGTATTGGGCAGAGCGGTAGAGCTCGTATTGCTTGGAGCTGAGATAAGTCAGCATGGCGCCGTCGATGGTGCCGCGCGATAGCGACTGCATGATCTCGGGCGAGGACATCTTGACCGCGACGCCGCCGAGCTCGGAAACTTCCAGCTCCATCGCGCCGCCGGCGGTGCGGATCTTGCGACCGGCGAAATCTTCTGCGCCGTGGATCGGCTGGCGCGAGATCGTCGCGTAGGAGGGGAAGACGTAAAAGGACAGCGGGTGCAGCCCTTTGGGCGCGATATCGCCCTCATAGATCACGCCGCCTTCGGAGGCGAGGCTGCGGATCGCCTGCGCGCCGTTGCAGGGATCCTGATACATGCCCGGCATCTCGACCACGCCAAAGAGCGGGAAGCGGTCGGTATAGTACCCAAGCGCGATCTCGACCACGTCGAGCGCGCCGGCGGTCATCAGGTCGAGCAGCTGGTTGGCCTTGCCGGCCTGCTGCGCGGGGTAGAATTCGAACTCCACCGGCGCGCCCGAGTCGGTGACGGCATCCATCCAGACCTGCGTGCCATGCGCGACGATATGGTGCGACTCCGGCAGGAAGGAGGCGACCTTCAGTTTGGTCGTCTCCTGCGCCTGCACGGGCATGCCAAGCGTCGCGCCGATGACCGAGGCCACGGCTGCGAGCGTTACAATGTGTTTCATGTGCTCCTCCACGTTGGCGGAATTTATTCCGCAAGCGTCGGGAGAAGCAAATGGCGTGCCACGGCTGCCGTAACGTCAATAGACAGCCGTGGCAGAGGGGTCAGTCGATGCCGTAAGTCTCGACGTCGATCTTGTCGTAGATCTCGGTTTTCAGCAGGGCGGCGAGCGCCTCGGGATCGCGCGCGTCGATTTCCGACAGGAGCGCGTTCCAGCGGTCATGCGCCTCGTCCGCATGGGCCACAAGCTCGCTTGGGTCGTCGATATTCCGTTTGTCCATCTCGAAGGCGGCGAAGCCGTCGCGATACTCGGCCTTGTAGGCCTCCATCTGCGCGGCAAGATCCTCGTCGGGCTCGATCACCGCGACGCCCTGTTCGTTGGCCGCCGCATAGGCGCCTTCCAGGCTTTCCTCCCATTCGATCATATTGACCGCCGTGGTCATCGCCGCCGCGTCGAGAAGCTGCCGGCGCTCCTCGGGGGTGATGTCGTTCCAGAAGTCACGGTTGAAGAAATAGCCCCCGGTGTCGAGCCAGCCGAGCGACAGGGTGGTGACGGAATCCGCGACCTCGACGAGATTGAAGTAATCGGTGAGGAACAGCGGATCGCCCACCGCGCAGTCGATGGAGTTGCGTTGCAGGCCGGTATAGATCTCCGAGCCCGGCACGCTGACCGAGGTGGCGCCGACCGCGTTCAGCCAAGCGACATGGGCGCTGCTGGTGACGCGGATCTTTTTGCCGTCGAGATCGTCGAGCCCGTGGATCTCGCCCTTGCAGATCAGGTTGTAGGGGCCGTTGGCGCCGGTCGAGACGAACACCGCGTCGTGGCTCTTGTACTCCTCCTGAATCGACGGATCGGTCAGTTTGGTCTCGATCGAGCCGATGGCCAGCGCGGTGAGCGAGCCCTCATAGGCGAAGGCGAAATCGCTCATGACATTGTCGAGCGGCAGGTCGGAGGGCACATAGGCGCCTGTGATGTGCACGAACTGCGCGACATTGGCGCTGAGCCCGGACAGGCTGCCATCGGCGGGCAGCAGGGCGCCGCCGGCATGCAGATCAAAGGTCAGCTCACCGCCGGAAATCTCGTCGATCTGCGAGACATATTCCTGCATGAACTTGCCATTGGGCGAGCCGAGCCCCAGCCAGGTCGCGGCGAGATAGGTGTCGGCGACCGCCGGCGCGGCGGCCAATAGCGCGCAAAGCGCCGTGGCAGACATCGTGTAACGCATGTGGATCCTCCCTCCGAACGTTATGTAAATACATTTGATGCAAATCGCGTGCCAATTGGAAAGAAAGCCGTCACCGGGCGTGCCCGTCTGCCGCGCGGGGCGCGTGGTGCGGGTCAGTCCGGATCGCCGCCCAGGGCCTCCAGCTTCTTGTAAAGATAGGAACGCGACACGCCGAGATGCTCGGCGGCCTTCTTCTTGTTGCCCTTGAAGCGGATGATCGCGTCGTTGATCAGCTTGGCCTCCAGCTCCTCCAGATTGTCCTTGAGCGAGCCAGTCTTTGCCTGCGGGCTGGTCACGCTGGCGACTTTCCTGGCGGGCTTCATGCTCGCCTGTTGCGACTGGAAGTCCGCCACGCTCATCCGGCCGGTTTCGCAGAACACAAAAGCGCGTTCCATCACATGGCGGAGCTGGCGGATATTACCGGGCCAATCCTGTTCCATCAGGAAGGAATGCACATCCGGGTCGATCTCGGGCACCGGGCGGTTGTACTGCTTGGCGAGATCGGCGGCGAAATGGTTGATGAGCAGGGGAATGTCCTCAAGCCGCTCTTCGAGGCCGGGCAGCACGATCACCACCGGGCTGATGCGGTAGAACAGGTCGAGCCGGAAGCGGCCTTCCTCCACAAAGGTCTCCAGATCGCGGTTCGTGGCGCTGCACAGGCGGAAATCCACATGTTTGGGCTTGTCGCCGCCGACCCGCTCGACGATGCGGTCCTGAAGCACGCGCAGCAGCTTCGACTGGGTGTCGAGCGCCATGTCGCCGATCTCGTCGAGAAAGATCGTGCCCTTGTCGGCCTGTTCGAACTTGCCCGGGCGGCCCTTGCGGTCGGCGCCGGTAAAGGAGCCGGCCTCGTAGCCGAAGAGCTCGCTTTCCACCAGCGTCTCGGGCAGGGCGGCGGCGTTGATGGTGACCAGCCGGCCCGACTGCCGCGCGCTCATCATGTGCAGCGCCTGCGCCACCAGCTCCTTGCCGGTGCCGCTTTCGCCCTGGATCAGCACGGGGATGTCCAGCGGCGCGATCTTGCGGATCTGCTCGCGCACCGACTGGATCGCGAGGCTCTGGCCGATGATCATGTCGAGGAATTCCTCGCCCTTCACCTTCTGCCGGGTCTCTTTCTTGTAGACGGCAATCTCGGATTCCAGATCGTGGATGCGCTTGGACATCGCTTCGAGCTGCTGCGGCCCCTTGAACATCACCCGCCCTATGGCGCCCACGACCTTGCCGTCGCGGCGGATCGGGTGGCGCGAGACGACGCGCTCGTTGCCCTGCATGTGCTGGATCTGGCCGACCTCGGCGATGCCGGTGCGCACCACCTTGTGCAGGCGGGTGTTCTCGATCACGTCGCGCACGTTCTTGCCGACGCCCTCGCCGTTATGCATGCCAAAGAATTTCTCGTGGATCGGTGAGATGAAGGCGACCTTCTCCTTGGCATCGACCACCGCCATGGCGTCATAGGGGTCGGTCAGGATGTGGTTGAGGATGTCATAGGCGAAGGGCACGTTGAGGATGAAGTTCATCACCACGTCGCTGGCGCTGTCGGACAGCACCGTCAGATAGCCGCCGGCGATTTCCGAGGTGATCGCGATGAGCTTGTGATCGGTGAGCAGAATCGGCCGCATCCGGGCGGCGATCGCCTCCTGAATCCACTCCTCGTCATCGAGCATTTCCTCGATCCGCGGGTCGGTCGCGATGCCGAAGCTCCACAGCAGCCCGCCCTCGCTGTCGTTGACGGCGACACCCTGAATGCTGATTGTCCTATCTTTTTCAGACATTGGATTGCTCATTTCCTTGTTTGCGTTAACCTACGAAGAGAGTCGCGTCGGCACAACCGTGAATCGTACTCACGGATAACACTATTGTGCCATGTATGTTCTCATCGCGGTCACGCACTCTGTTTTTTCTCTTGCAATTGATTTGGAATCCCCGCAAAAAGTCGTGGTCGAGGACAGATTGCAGGTCAATATGTCTCTCGACCGGGCCTGCCGGCACAGACGCGCGGCAGGGGGAGAGGCACTGGGTCGCTTGGTTGGGAGGCCGGGTCGGACCGCACGCATCACATGAGAGACGGACACGGGCCGTTGCATCAGGGAGGGAGCCATGCAGCTTCGCCATGAGGTTGGTGTATTTACCAAACAGACCGTCGCGATCACCTCGCAGGTCATCCAGTCGATCCGGATTCTCCAGCTCAGCGCCAACGAGCTTGACGACTTCCTGAGGGACCAGGCAGAGCGTAACCCCTTGATGGAAGTGGTCGGACAGAGCAGCGACGCCGATGTCGCGGCGCCCTCGACCAGTCTCAACGCCCCCGCCGCGAGCGCCCCGGCGCCCGAGCGCGGCGCCTCTGGCGGCGATGGCATGGGGATGGGCGGCACCGGGTCGCGCGCGGCGCTTGGCGAGCGCGACGACAACGGCATCGAGCGTTACCTGGCCGCCGAGATCAGCCTGCGCGACCATCTCAACCGGCAGGCGGCGATGACCTTCCGCGATCCCGCCGAGGCGATGATCGCCGTCGAGCTTATCGAGTCGCTGGATCAGAGCGGCTACCTGGGCAAAAATGTTAAGTCAATTTGCCGCCGCCTCGGCACCACCGAGGAGCGGGTCGAGCAGGTGCTGAAGCGCGTGCAGGGCTTCGAGCCCGCCGGCATCGCCGCGCGCAGCCTCGCCGAATGTCTGGAGATCCAGCTGCGCGAGAAGAACCGCTTCGATCCGGCCATGGCCTGCATGATCGAGAACCTGCCGCTGCTGGCGAAATACGATCTCAGGAAGCTGGCAAAGCTCTGCGGTGTCGATCTCGAGGACATTGCCGAGATGGCCGCCGAGATCCGCGATCTCGATCCGCGCCCGGGCCGGCAGTTCGACACCACGCCCACACCGCCGGCGCTGCCCGACGTGATCGTGCGTTCCGCCGAGGATGGCGGGTATCAGGTCGAGCTGAACACCGCGCTGCTGCCGCGCGTGCTGGTCAACCGCCAGTATTACGCCGAGATCACCGCCGGCAAGCTCGGATCGAAGGACAAGCGCTTTGTCGTCGACTGCATGAAAAACGCCACCTGGCTGGCGCGCAATGTCGATCAGCGCGCCCGCACCATCCTGAATGTCGCCACCGAGATCGTCACCCAGCAGGAGGCGTTCCTGAAACACGGGGTCGAGCATCTCAAGCCGCTCAATCTCAGCGATGTGGCCGAGACCGTGGGTGTGCATGTCTCGACCGTGTGCCGGGCGATCTCCAACAAGTTCCTGATGACGGATCGCGGTCTCTATGAGCTGCGGTTCTTCTTTACCAACTCCATCGCCTCGGTGGACGGGGAGGGGGATCTGTCGTCGGAAACGGTGCGCCACAAGATCGCCGCGCTGGTCAATGCCGAGACCGCCAAGACCGTGCTGTCGGACGAGGCCATCGTCAGCGAGCTGCGCAAGGGCGGCATCGACATCGCGCGGCGCACCGTGGCCAAGTATCGCGACATCATGAATATCCCCTCGTCGCTTCAACGCCGCCGGCAGAAACAGGCGGAAGAGGCCTATGCCTGAGCCCGTCCGGGCGCGCGCTGGCACATGATTTGCTTGGTTTCCCCTGAACGGTTTGTGAGGAAACAGGGGGGATCATGGCTGCCGCATTCGAGGACATTCTCTACGAGATCGACGGGCATATCGCGACGATCACCATCAACCGCCCGGAAAAGCTGAATTCCTGCACGCCCGACACCATGCGCGAGATCGAGACGGCGCTCGACATGGCTGGCAAGGATCCGGTGGTGGGGGTGATCGTCTTCACCGGCGCGGGCGAGAAATCCTTTTGCGCCGGCGCCGATGTCTCCAAGCAGCGCGAGGGCAAGATGGGCCATACCGGCCCGCGCGAATTCGCGCCGCCCTATCTGACCTTCAGCCAGTGCCCCAAGCCGATCATCGCGCGGGTCAACGGCTATGCGGTGGGCGGGGGCAACCATTTCGCCTATTTCTGCGATTTCACCATCGCCGCCGATCACGCGATCTTTTCCCAGAGCGAGCCGCGTGTCGCCTATCCGACCTCGGGTCCGGTGATCAGCTATCTGGTGCGCGTGGTGGGTCACAAGCGCGCCCGCGAGATGTGGATGCTGGGGCGGAAATACTCGGCGCAGCAGATGTATGACTGGGGTCTGGTCAATGCCGTGGTGCCGATGGCGGATCTCGATGCCGAGGTGGCGAAATGGTGCGACGAGCTGCTCGCCGTCGCGCCGACCTGCCTCAAGGTCTACAAGGCCACCTTTGTGCAGGAATTCCAGGATCTGCTGGGGCAGGGCGACAGCCTGCGCCGCTGGATCGTGCCCGACAATTACCGCGACACCGAACAGAAGGAAGGGACGACCGCCTTTCTCGAGAAGCGCAAACCCGATTTCTCGCGATTCCGCGCGGCCCCCGAACAGAAGGACTGACCGACATGACCATGACTTTCGCCAATGGCGACAGCCTCGAATACTGGAAGGGCGCCGAAGAGGGCAAGCTGCTGTTCCAGAAGTGCAAATCCTGCGGCGCGGTGCAGTTCCCGCCGCGCCATCACTGCGCCACCTGCTGGGAGGCCGATCTCGACTGGAGCGAAAGCGCCGGCACCGGCACGGTCGAGACCTTCACCATCGTGCGCCGCGCGCCGCTGCCGGCGTTTCGCGACAAGGTGCCCTATGTGGTCGCCTCGATCATCGTGGCCGAAGGCCCGCGCATGATCGCGGCGCTGGTGGGGGACGATGCGCTCGACGTGAAGATCGGCGACGCGGTGACGGTCGATTTCGAGACGGATCACGAGGGCAACACGCTGCCCGTGTTCCGCCGCGCCTGAGCCGCGCCGACGCCCCAGACAGACACGACACCGGAGGAGACCGCCGTGGCCGATACAGCGCCGAAAAACCCCAGAAGCCCGCTTCAGACCTTTGCCCCCGACATGCTCAGGGGCAAGGCCGCCTTTGTCACCGGGGGCGGCACCGGCATCGGCTTCGGCATCGCCCGTGTTCTGGGCCTGCTGGGCGCCAGGGTCTGCATCGTCAGCCGCAAGGAGGATGTGCTGATCGAGGCCAAGGCCAGGCTCGCCGCCGAGGGGATCGAGGCGACCTATGTGGCGGTGGATATCCGCGATTTCGACGCGGTGCAGGCGGCGGTCGACACCTGCGTGGCCGAGCTGGGCTCGCTCGACATCCTGGTGAACTGCGCCGCCGGGCTGTTCCACAGCCCCGCCGAGGATCTGACCGAGAACGGCTGGAAGGTGCTGGTCGATATCAATCTCAACGGTGCCTGGGCCTGCTGCAAGGCGGCGTTCAAGCCGCTGCGCGACGCGCCGGACGGGGGGCGCATCGTCAATATCGTCTCGCCCTTCGCCTGGCTGAGCTGGCCCGGGTCCGCTAATGCCGCCGCCGCCAAGGCGGGGCTGATTTCCATGGCGCATACGCTGGCCGTCGAATGGGGCCG
>NZ_CP015094.1 GCF_001975705.1 Salipiger abyssi | reverse complement strand
TCTCCCAGCGCCTATCTGCGCTACAACCCGGATGTGGCCGAGATGGGGCTGTCGCCCTTCTATCACTACGTGATCGGCGGTCACAAAGAGGCCGGATCACCAAGGAACTGCCCAAGATCGAGGAGCTGCCCGAGGTCGAGCGCAAGGTGTTGCGCTTCGAGCCGCAGCGCAAGCAGGCCCGTTTCGCGGTGGTTGCGCATATCTATTACCCGGAAATCTGGAAGAGTTCGCCGAACGCTTCAACCGGCTGGAGATCGATTACGATCTCTTCGTGACGCTGACCTATCGCGGCGAGGAGAGCGAGGGGCTGGCCAAGCGGATCGAGGCCGAATTCCCCGGGGTGACCGTGGTGCCGGTGGCCAATCGCGGCCGCGATATCCTGCCCTTCATGACGCTGGTCAATGCCGGGGCGCTGGACGGGTACGAGGCGGTCTGCAAAATCCATACCAAGAAATCCCCGCATCGCGAGGATGGCGATTACTGGCGTCAGCACCTGATCGGCGGCATTTTGCCGGATGAGGGTCTGGAAACGCTGCTCGAACGTTTCGTGGCCGATGACGACAACGCCTTCTGGGTGGCGGATGGGCAGCATTACTCCGGCACCGAATGTGGGGCTCGAATTTCGAGATCACCCGCTATCTGCTGCGCCGCATCGAGGTCGAGATCAGCTGGGACGTGCTGGATTTCCCGGCCGGGTCGATCTACTGGGTCAAACGCTGATCATCGGCCTGCTGAAGTCTCTGCACCTGCATGAAGAGGCTTTCGACGTCGAGACCGCGCAGGTCGATGGCACGCTTGCCATGCGCTGGAACGCGCCATGGCTTTCTGGCGATGACCGCGGGCAGCGGGTGGTGCAGACCTCCCAGCTCGAGGACTGGGCGAAACAGGCGCTGCCGGCGCGTTGCCGCGCCCGGCCTTCACCAGCGCCTTCTACTGCCGCAGTTCCACCGATCCCCGAGAACGATGCCTGGTGGGGCAAGGGCTTTACCGAATGGCGCGGTACGGTGAATGCGCAGAGCCTGTTTGCCGGCACAGCCAGCCGGTCCTGCCGGCGGATCTGGGGTTTACGATCTGCGCGCACCGAGGTGATGGGAGAGCAGACGGCGCTGGCCCGGGCGGCGGGGATCGACGCGTTCTGTGTCTATCATTACTGGTTCGATGGCCGCCGGGTTCTCGAGGCGCGCTGGACAAGCTGCTGACCGCCCGGAGATCGATTTCCGTTCTATCTGTGCTGGGCCAACGAGAGCTGGCGCGCAACTGGGACGGATGTCGGGCACGGTGCTGCTGGAGCAGTCCTATGCGAAAGGCTTCGAGGAGCAGCTGGTGCGCGACAGCCTGCCCTATATGACCGACCCGCGCTATGCGCGCCCCGATGGCAGCCGCCGCGCTTCATGATCTATCGCCCTGAAGACATGCCGGATCCGGCGGGCAGCGTGGCACGGATGCGTGCCGCCTGGCGTGAGGCCGGGATCGGCGAGGTGGAGCTGGGGCGGTCTGTTTCCACGTGGAGGCGAGAACCCGGTCGAGGACGATGTCTTCGACTTCTGGGTCGAGATGCCGCCGCATGGTATCGTCGGCATGAGCGATTACCTGGTCGGCGGGCCGGACGGCAACCGTCTGGCCGCGAGGTGCATGGCGGTTCCAGGGGCTGGTCTACGATTACAACCGGGTGATCGCCAATTCGGTCAGCGAGTCCTATGCCAGGACCCTGCCCGAGAACACGATCTGCGGCATCATGCCGAGCTGGGACAACACCGCGCGACGCGGATTGAGCGCGCATATGGCCTATGGCGCCAACCCGGGCCGCTTCCGCTACTGGCTGAACCAGATCGCCCGCAAGCGGCTCGAAGGATCCTACCGTCAGGAGCTCTTCGTCAACGCCTGGAACGAATGGGCGGAAAAGGCCATGCTCGAGCCTACGCAGAGCTATGGCGATCTCTATCTGCAAGTGCTCGGATCGCAGATCGCGGCACCCGCCGAGGCGGGCGGCGCCGAAGAGCTGCAACCGCAAAAAGAAAAGCGTCTGTCCGCCAGTGTCTAAAATTGTCATCCACATCGGTACGCATAAGACGGCCACAACCACGATCCAGGACATGTTCTGGGCCAATGCAGAGCTTCTGGCCGAGCACGGGCTGATCTATCCGCAGCTGGGCCGCCATACCGGCCATCACGGGCTGGTGCTGGACTGGCAGGGCATGCCGGGCCATTACAAGCTCGAGCAGGGCAGTCTGGAGGCCCTGGCTGAAACTTATGGCCAGAGCGACAAGACAGTCTTTCTCAGCAGCGAGGAATTCTCGCGGCGCCAGCCGCTGGCCAGTCTCGGGAAGGTGCGCGCAGCGCTCGAGGGGTTCGACGAGATCGAGGTGATCTGCACCCTGCGCACGCAGTGGCAGTTCCTGCAATCGATCTATCTGGAAGTGTCCAAGACCCGGGTGCCGCCGCGGCCCCCGCAACTTGTCCTGCCGGTGATCGAGAATGGCTCCTTCGAGGGGCTTTGGGTCGATTACAATCGGCTTCTGGATGCGCTGGAAGCGGTGTTCGCCCCCGAAGAGATCACCTTTTTCGATTTCGATACCAGCCGGCGTGCCGAAGGCGGCATCATCGGGACGCTGCTGCGCCATCTCGGGATCGGGGTAGATGCCGCCCGGCTCGAAGTGGTCAATGACGGGGCCTCGAATGTCTCGCCCATGTCGCTGGCCAGCTGGACGGCGAATATCCTGGCCGAGCCGAAGCCGGCGCCGGCCTGGCTGGTGCAGAACGCATCCGAGGCGCTGAAGGCGGAGTTCGGAGACGAGGTCAAACCCTGCCTGTTCACACGCGAGGAATTCCGCCGGCTGAAGGATCACTACGACACCCGCAATGCGGAACTGAGTGAGCGTCGCGCTGGCGTCCAGCCGGAGTTCGCCATCTCCGAGGCGAGCCAGAAGGGGCTGACCCTGTTCCGCAACGAGATCCCCAGCGCCTATTGGGTGCGGATGAGCCGCCGCCTGGTCGCGGATCGACTCTAAACCGGCCCGTCCCCAGATCTTTCGCATGCGAAAGATTCACTCCGGCGGCTCCAGAAGCCGCGCCGCGGGGTTTTGCGCCGGGTCGATATCGTCGTAATAACGTGCGGCCTGCGCCAGGGAACGGTGCAGCGAGAGCCGCATGGCCGCCTGTACAGGCACCCCGTCCAGCGCCGCCTGGGTCAGAAACCCCGAGCGCAGACCGTGTGCGCTGGCAAAATCCGCCGGCAGCCCGGCCTGGACGAGCCTCTGGCGCAGGATATGGCGCAGTGCCTCGGCCGACAGGCCGCGGGGCAGGGCGCGCCCGGCGCGGCTGATCGGGCGGAACAGCGGACCGTCCGAGATCTCCGCCGCGTCGATCCAGGCCACCAGCGCCCTCGCGGTCATGCCTTGCAGGATCAGCTTGGGTGTGCCGCCGGCATCTGTGGTCTTGGTCTGTACCAGCTGGATCCAGAGACGGGTCTGGCTGTCAAACTCCGACAGGTCCACATCTTCACGCCGCAGCCTGGCCAATTCCGACCGCCGCCGTCCGCCGCTGGCCCATCCCAGGGTCAGCAGCGCCCGGTCGCGGATCCCGCGCAGCCCCGGGCCGCAGGTGTCGAGCAGCGCGGTGAGCACCTCGCGGGTGATCGGGTTGGCCGATTTCGGCGCGCGGGGCCGGGCATTGGCTCGGCGCGCCTTCGCGCGTGCCTGCCGCAGTGCGGGGCTGTCGAACGGGCTGGCGAGCCCTTTCATCCGGTGAAAGCTGCGCCATGAGGCGATGCGCCGGTCGAGGCTCGCCGGCGCCGGGCAGGCCAGGCTGCGGCGCAACCCGGCGGCGATCAGGGTCTCGGCGGTGCCGCGCGCCGGGTCTGCTATATCCGCAGGGCCGAGATCTCGGCTGTGATCGAGCAGGAAGAGCAGGGCGGTGGTTTCGTCTTCGGGCCATGTCAGGCCCGCATCGAGCCGCGTTCGTTTCCAGGCTGCGATATAGACCAGATCGCGCTCATAGGCGCGCAGGGTGTTTTCAGGTGTGCCGCGTCTGTAGAGATCGTTCAGCGCCGCGGTCTCCTGTTCGGAGAGTCTGGGCAGAGAGGCGGTGAAAGGGGCTGTCAGCGCGGTCATCGCAGCAATTCTGGCCTGATTAGTGCCTGAAATCAATAGTCCCGATAACTGCTACTTATCGGGTTTAATCGAGAAAATCAAAAATCCCCTAAGTAAGATGCAAAAATTTGATATTTTGCGTTTTATAGAATTAGTAAGCTGATTCTATGAGCTATCCTGAGACAGAAGACGGCCCCGAAGGCCCCTATGATTCCGCGCCTGCGGCAGAGGAGGATCTGTGGTTCCTGCCAGCCCCGCCGGATCCGGACGCTGCGGGGCTGGCGCCGTTGCCCAGGGCTGACCGCCGGGCGCTTTTGCCGCTGGAAGAGTGGCGCGCGGCGCAGGCCGCGCAGGCCGCAGAGCTGGCACGGGCGGCGCTGGCCTTCGGCGCGCTGGAACAGGCGGCGGCGGAGGATGCGGGGCTGATCCGCAGGCTGGCGCTGACCGAGGCGTCCGAGATCTCGTGGCAGGCAGGGCTGCGCGCCCCGCCCGAGCGGCTGGCGCTCTACGGTGCCGGGCGTCTGCTCGGGCTCGGCGATGCCGCCCGGGATATGGCGCGGGCGCATTGGGCGCGGCGCCGGCTTGAGGGGGGCGCCGATCCGGTAACCGATCCGGCCGGCTTCCTTGGACGCCGGGGCAGGACGGGCGACCGGCGTCCGACAGGCTGGGAGGGGGCGCCGCACGGGGGGGAATTTGCCGCGCTGGCCGAGGAGTGGCAGGCGCGAATTGCGGCGGCGGAGGCTCTGCATCCTTTTGTTCGGGCCGCACTGGCCGAGGCGCTCTGGCGGGCGCTGGAGCTGAGCGCGGGCGAGGCCGCCGGGGTCGAGGCCCGTGTTGCCTCGGCACGTATTGCAGCGGTGGCGGGGCGCGGCCGTCTGGGCTTCGTTCCGGTGGCGATGGGCGGCAGATCCGTGTCCGGCGGCGGTGCCGAGGCGCGGCTGGCCGGCTGGTTGCATGCGGCGGAGCAGGGGGCGCTGCGCGGGCTGCTGATCGCCCGCAGATTGAGCGACTGGCAGGCGCGGGCCGCGGAGGCGCTTTCGGGTCTGTCCGGGCGCACGCCGCCGGCGCTGATCACGGTGCTGCGGCGCCATCCGCTGGTGCCCGCGGCGCTGGCGGTCTCGGAGACCGGTGCCAGCGCCGCGGCGGTGCAGCGCAACCTCGCGCTGCTCGAGGCGCGCGGCCTGATCCGCGAGCGCAGCGGGCAGAGCCGGTTCCGCTTCTGGGAGGCGGCGCTTTGAGCGCCGCCATGGGGCTCAGAGCAGATCGAAGGTGATGATTTCAACCTGGGCGATGCCGTCGATCGGTTCGTTGGGCATGCGGATCACGATGCGGTCCAGCTCGGAGGCATTGGCAAAGTCGAAAATGGTCTGGCCCAGCGAGCCGTCCTCGTTCACCCGGACCAGTGTCATGCTGCTGTACCCGGTCGGGTTGCCCTCGGCATCGGTCATGCGATCGCCGCGCAGACGCAGATCGTCGGCGCTGAAATAGCGCCCGTCGAGGACCAGCACGTCGCCCTCATCGGGGTTGTAGTCGTTGATTGTGGTGACGTCGTTGCCGCGGAAGGAGGCAAAGAACCGATCGGCGCCCGCGCCCCCGGCCGCCACGTCGCTGCCCGCCCCCCCGAAGATGAAGTCGTCGCCGTCGCCCCCGAGCAGAAGGTCGCGGCCATAGCTGCCGAGGAGGGTGTCGTCGCCCTCACCTCCGAAGATCGTGTCGTTCCCGCCGCCGCCATAGAGTGAATCCGCGCCCGCGCCGCCATAGATCCAGTCATGGCCGGTGCCGTCCCAGGCATCGCCGGTCACCGTATCGTCGCCGTCGCCGGCCCCGATGCTGTCATTGCCGTTGCCGCCGTCGAGAAGGTCGTTGCCCTCCTGACCGCCGATCGTGTCGTGGAACCGCCCGCCGGTGATCGTATCGTCGCCGAGGCCGCCATTCAGCTGGTTGCTGTTGATGTGGGCATCGAGGAGACCCACCATGTGATGCACGATGATCTCGTCATGACCTTCGCCGCCCTCGACCGTGTTGCGGCCCAGGGCGACATTGACGAGGTCGTCGCCTGCCCCGGCCAGAACGGTGTTGCGATCTATATGGACGTGCGCGCCGCCGGTGTTGATCGTGTCGTTGCCGTCGCCCCCGGTCAGGTAATCGGCCCCGCCGCCGCCGAGCAGGATATCGTCGCCCGCGCCGCCGTGAACGGTATCGGCGTCGTTGCCAGCATCCACCGTGTCGTTGCCAGCGCCGCTGTTGATCGTGTCCTGACCGTTATTGCCCTGAATGGCGTCGTCGTCGCTGCCAGCGGTGATATAATCGTTGCCAGTGCCGCCAATCAGGCGGTTTGCGCCCTCGCCGCCATAAATGTTGTCATGGCCGCCGTCGCCGTCCACCGTGTCGTCACCGTCGCCGGCGCCGATCGAATCTCTGTCGGGGCCGGCACGGATATCATCATTGCCGTCGCCGCCGTTGATCAGATCCGCGCCGATGTCGCCAAAGATCAGGTCGTCGCCCGTGTCGCCCGTGATCGTGTCGTTGCCGCCGGAGCCGTCCAGCGTGTCGTCGCCTTCCAGCCCGCGCAGGATATCGCCGCCGAGCCAGCCGTTCAGCTCTTCCGGGGCTGCGGTGCCGATATGGGCCTCATGCGGGGTGGCGACGTCGGACATGTCGAAGATTCCGTCCTCGATCCGGAGCTGCCAGACCCCGTCGATGCCGGTATTGCCCTCCAGGTCCTCCCATTGGGCGCCGACCGGCATGAGACGCACCGGCAGGGAATAGTTCCAGTCATCATAGCGGATATAGGACGCGACACCGGAGGGATATGTCGGGAAATCGAGCGCGTTGAACCGGTAGATCACCTCCGTATCGTTTTCGCCGCGGTCGATGATCTCGACCTGATAGGTGATCGTGTTCCACACATCGTTGGAATATTGCCCGACCGCGTTGAAGGTGATCAGGACGGAGTCGCGGGCGGTGTTTTCCTCGATCCAGACGCCCTGATTGACGACCCCGTCGGGAATTGCGCGGATATCGGTGGAAGTGCTGTAATAGGCGTTGATCGAGGTGTCCTGCCAGCCGTCGCTATTGCCGAGCTGGATCTCGCCAGATGTGAAGACACGCAGCCCGCGATAGGTCTGGTTGCCGAGGGTCAGGCCGTCCTCGAAGATATTGCCCAGGTCGAACCAGCTGGACCATGCGTGAGAGGACGAGGCGGAGATCGGGGGGACCTGAACCGCGCCGGGCTGGGCAAAGGGCAGCAGAGAGTTGTCGGCGACGGGGGAATGGGCAAGGGCCATGGTTGAAACCTTCAAAAGACTTGGATGCCCGAAGGGTAAGATATCCCCGGAAATCCGTCAAAAAACATGATTTTTCTGCGGGAAGGGGCGGGTTTTAGCCCAGCAGGTCGAAGCTCGTCCCGCCGGCCGTCACGGTGATCGAGGCCTGGGCATCGCCGTCGACCAGCGCCCAGAGCAGATCGCCGCTCGGGATATGGGTGATGAAGATTTCCTGCACGCCGGCCGCGCCGGCGCCGGGGGTCGTGGCGCGCTGCACCAGGAAATCGTCCGCCACCGCCGCGCCGCCGCCATAGACCAGGCGATCGCCTTCGGCGGCGCTGTAGTCCTGGATCCAGTCCGAGCCGTGGCCATTGGCGCCGAGATGGAAGAACCGGTCGGCCCCGGCCCCGCCATTGACCCGGTCATGACCGAAGCCGCCATTGATGAAATCATCGCCGTCGCCGCCGAAAATCGCGTCCGACCAGGCCTGGCCGGTCAGCGCATCGTCGCCGGTGCCGCCGATCACCGTATCGGCGCCGAACCCGCCGGTGATCGTATCGTTGCCGGCATCGCCGCGCAGCTCGTCATTGCCATAACCACCGTCGATGCTGTCGGCGCCGGCGCCGCCATAGATCACGTCGCGCGGGTCGTCTGCGCTGTCGCCGCCGAAGAGGAAATCGTCGCCCTCGCCGCCGATCACCGTATCGGCGCCGTCCAGTGCCCGGATCGTGTCGCCCGCCGCCGTGCCGGTCATGGAATCGCTGCCATCGGTGCCGAAGATCTCCGGCCCGCCCGCGGGATCGGCGGAGGTGCCGAACCAGACATGGTAGATGCGCCCGCCATAGGGGCCGCCGGAGGTATGATACTCGATCCCGACGCCGATTGCGCTCCAGTCGTTGTCTTCCCAGATCCCCTCGTTGAGGATCACCGCGTCATGCCCGGGCGAGCTCTGCCAGCCGGCCAGTGCCGCCTCGATCGAGGCGAAGCCCGCTGCGGTGATCTCGTAGCCATTGGACGGGTAGGAGGTGCCGAGCCGTGACGGCGCGTTCCACATGACCTCGGCGGCGCTGTGATCGGCGTAGTAATAGGCATCCGACCAGCTGTGCAGGTTGGCGCCGTCGGGCAGCGTCACGCCTTCGAGCCAGATATTTTGATAGGTGTCGACCGCGTGGCGACCGGCGGTCAGGGTCAGGCTGGCGGAGAGCGGGATGGCAGGCAACCCGTTCGCGGCCCTGTAATCCATGAGAAGATGATAGAGCGCGAGCTCCTGGGCGCTGAGGGCATCGTTGTCGGTCGGGGCGTAGATATCGATCGGCATGCGGTCCCTGTCGCTGTCGTGCTGGCCGCCCCGGAGGGCGGCCAGAAAAGTGTGATGCGTTCGCCGTCCCCGGTCAAGCGGCCATGAGATCGTAGGTCACGCCGTTGTGCAGCACCAGGTTGATCTCGCTCTGTGCCTCGCCATCGACCAGTGCCCAGAGGATCTGGCCGGTGGGACGGTAGATGACAAAGGCCTCCTCGACCCCGGCGGCGCCGGCAGAGGGGGTTTCGGCGTAGTTGATCTGGAACTGGTCGATGCTGGCGATGCCGCCATAGACCAGCAGATCGCCCTCGGCGGCGTCGTAATCCTGGATCCAGTCGGAGCCGTGGCCGAGCACGCCGAGGTGATAGAACCGGTCGGCCCCGTCGCCGCCGTTCACCCGGTCGTGGCCAAAGCCGCCATTGATGAAATCCATCCCGTCGCCGCCGAAGATGAGGTCGGACCAGGTCTGGCCGGTGAGCACGTCGTCGCCGGTGCCGCCGATGATCGTATCGGTGCCGTGACCGCCGATCATCGTGTCGTTGCCGGCGTCGCCGCGCATGGAGTCGTTGCCGAAGCCGCCATCCATGAAGTCGTCGCCCTCGCCGCCATAGAGCACGTCGAAGAGATCGTCATCGGTGCCGCCGTCGACGATCGAGTCGTTCCCGGGGCCGCCGTTCACCGTGTCCTGACCGCTGCCGCCGTCGAGCGAGTCCTCGCCCTCGTCACCGGAAAGGCTGTCATCGCCCTGGCCGCCGAAGAGGCTGTCATTGCCGTCGCCGCCCGAGGCGGTGTCGTTGCCCTGACCGCCGAGATAGTTGTTGTCGCCCTCGTCGCCGGTATAGGTGTCGTCCTCGGCGCCGCCGACGCCCTGGACATACCCGCCGGAGACGATGAACTGCCACACACCGGAGACGCTGAGGTTGCCCTGGGCGTTTTCGAGGTTGAGCATGGCGGCTTCGTTGCCTGAGGCGGGCAGCTCGAAATAGGTCTCGCCAAGCGAGAAGCCGGCGCGCGAGGTCACGCCGCCAAGTCCGCCCTCGCCGCCCGAGGCGTCGCCTGCGGTCCAGGAGATGTCTTCATAGCGGAAGATGATTTCGACATTGCCGCAGCCGCGATCAATGAGCTCCAGCTGGAAGGAGCTGAGCAGATCGACGTTGCGGTTGTAATAGCCGACATTGTCCCAGGTCACGATGATCGAGTCGCGATCCTCGTTGAAATCCCAGTAGACATTGCCGGGGTTGCTGCCCTCGTTGGGGTCGCGCGTATCGACATCGGCCCAGTAGGGCGCGATGATCTCGCGGCCGGCGCCGGTGATGCCGCTGGGAGTGTAGGTGGACAGCCCGCCGCCGAAGGTGATGTTGCCGTTGGTGTTGACGTAGACGTTCGTGTAGGTGACGCCATCGATCATGAGGCCTTCTTCGAAGATCGAGGTGATGTCGATCGCGCCGGAGTTGCCGTCATCGTTGCGGTAGAGCACATTCGCTCCATAGGGGAGGAAGGCGCTGCTGGACACTTCGGTGAAGTCCAGCTCCTCGGTGGCCAGGCTGACGCGCTCGTCGCTGAACTGGGCGAATTCCACGTTCTGCATGACATCGGTGCCATCGACGCCGCTGCCGCCGGTATGGGCGATGGTGACGGTGCCGTTGTCGTTCTCGGTAATGGTGTATTCCGAGGAGGCGCCGGAATAGGCGGCGGTGTCGCAGCCGTCGCCGCCGTCCAGCGTGTCGTTGCCGCCCGAGCCGATCATCGTGTCATTGCCGTCCAGCCCCGCCAGGGTATTGCCCTGCTCGTTGCCGATCAGCATGTCCCCGGCCTCGCCGCCGGTGGCGTTTTCGATCTGCACGCCATAGGCGATCGAATAGCCGCCGTCGATGCCGGAATAGGTGCCGCCCGATTCCGTCAGAACCCGCGAGAAGAAGCCGCCGGCGTGATAATTCTGGTCGATGGTCTCGGTGCGCAGATCCGCGGCCATGTTGCCGTAGAAGCTCGTGTGTTGCAGCGCGGTGATCGCGGGCGCGGCATCCGTGGCGATGCCGGAGCGGTCGAGCGTGGCGTCGTTGAGGTTGATCAGGACCGAATTGTCGGTATTGCCGTAGCGGATCGTGTCGGCGCCGCCGCTGTCCCAGATCGAGGCATAGGCACGGCCGATGGCCATCGCGCCCTCGGCCACCGACAGATCGCCGCCCTGCGCATCGAACAGCGTGTAGGTCGAGTTGCCGGTGGCATAGCTTTCGGTGCCGTATTGCTGTTGCAGCGCCGCGATGTCGAGCGCCATCATCGTCACCGCATGGCCATAGGTCGTGGCCGTGGCCGAGCCGGTATAGGACATGACCGTGTAGCGCTCGTTGTCCATGGCAGAGCCGACACTGACCGCCGCGTCGCCCTGGAACGGGTGGTAGAGCCCGATCCCGTGGCCGATCTCGTGGATGATGGTCCAGTTGCGGTACTCGCCGCCGCCACGCTCGGGATCGGCGGTCATCACCGCGAGATCGCTGGAGAAGACGCCGATGCTCCAGTAGTCATTGGCGGCGCGGGTGGCGTCGCCGGGGAAGCGGAAGAACCCTTCCAGCCCGGCCTCGTCGCTGTTGGAGGAGGACACGACCAGCAGATCCGCGCTGCTCTGGGCGGTGGCGGAAGTGGTGACGCGGCTGAAATCCGTCGCGATGACGCTGTCGATCATCTGGAAGGCGCGGACGGTCTGCGTTTCGAAGGCAAAGCTCGCATCCGGGCTGCCGCTGTAATAATCGGTCGGCGTTCCGTTGTAGTAGTTCAGGAACTCGGTGTCGAAGGTCAGAACCTCGGGTCCGCCGAGATAGAATTGCAGCGATGCGTCATCCCAGACGTGATCGTGGGTGATGTCTGCCAGCATGGTCTGGCCGGTGGCCGGCAGGCTTGTGCTAATGGCACTTTCGGGCGTTGTATTCGCCATGGTCGGGTCCCCCTCTGGTTTTCTGTATGGGTCTTGTCGAAATCAGTTTCCCGGGACGGCCGGCGTCAGCGCGCCGGCAATCCTCGGATTGGAAACATGTGCTGGATCATGGTGTGGGTACGCTCCTCCTCTCGTTGCCGCAGACGGTTTGCTTGATGGCACGCATCCGTCCCGGGGGGACCTGTCCGAGATGGGTCAGCGATACGACCGTCGCGCCGTCGGCGCCGGCGGCGAGGCAGTAGAGCGTCGCGGTGACCGGGGCGCCGGGCTGATCCGGGGCGATATAGGCATGGAAGAAGCCGGGCAGGGCGGTGCCGGCCTGCACCGCCAGAAGCGCGTTCGGCAGGGTGTATTTCCCCGATCCGAACCGCATCTCGGCCAGGGCGCGCAGATCGACCCCGAGCCGCTGCGCGGCGGCGGCCTGGTTGCTGAGATCCTCGGCCGCCGGCAGCCCCGCCAGCGGCGCGACGGCTTCGGCTTGCCGGCGCACAGAGGCGGGCAGGCCCTGCGCCGGACTGCCGGGCAGGCGGGTGCGGTAGACGCGGAGAAATCCGGGATCCAGGGCGGTGCCGTCATCCCGCGCGGCAAAGCCCCGCACGGATCCCCAGTTGCCGGGGATGCGGAGATCCTCGGTGGTTTGCGTGTGCTGGGCGAACCCCATGGCGCTCCCCTGAATGGCGGTGCCGGCCAGACAGAGCAAGATGAGCATCAGCCGTAAAACCGGCGACGGAACGCGCTTGGGCGCTTCGGAAAAAAACCGTGTTTTCAACATGAACACATCTCGGAGAATCGGGCCGGAGGTTGCGTTAGAGCTTACAATCCTAGCCCGGATTCTGTCTATTGCTTTGATTTTGAGCAAATTGGGTAAATTAATTCAAACGCCACCCGGCCGGTCCGCGATCATGCCAGGAGGTCGTGGATCTGTCCGGCCAGCACCAGGTTGATCTCGCTCTGTGCCTCGCCATCGACCAGTGCCCAGAGGATCTGGCCGGTGGGACGGTAGATGACGAAAGCCTCGCGGGCGCCGGCGCTGCCCGCATCGGGAGTGGCGGCGTAATTGACCTGAAAATCGGTCGCGGTGGCGCTGCCGCCGAAGACCAGGACATCGCCCTCCGCCGCCGTGTAGTCCTGGATCCAGTCGCTGCCGTGATTGGCGATGCCCAGGTGATAGAAGCGGTCGGCCCCGGCGCCGCCATTCACCCTGTCATGCCCGAAACCGCCATTGATGAAATCGTTGCCGTTGCCGCCAAAGATCGCATCCGACCAGGTCTGGCCGGCCAGCTGGTCGTCGCCATCGCCGCCGATGATCTCGTCGACGCCGTAACCGCCGAGGATGGTGTCGTTGCCGGCGTCGCCGCGCAGCTCGTCATTGCCGTAACCGCCGTCGATCTGGTCGTTGCCGGCGCCGCCATAGACCAGATCGCGCAGATCGTTGCCGGTGTCGCCGGCGCGGAGGCTGTCATTGCCGGCGCCGCCGATCAGGGTGTCGCGCCCGTCGCCGCCATACAGCGTGTCCTGGCCGTCATCGCCCTGCAAAAGATCGTCGCCGGTGCCGCCGTCGAGACTGTCGTTGCCGGCCAATCCCCGCAGCGTGTCCTGGCCGCCCAGCCCGGTCAGGAAATCGTTCCGCTCGGTGCCGGCCAGCCGCTCGGCCGCCCCGGTGCCGCGTGCGACCCGGCCGTCATAGCTGCCGATCCCGCTCACCGAGCCGTCGCGCATCTCATAGATCCAGAGCCCCGCCACGCCGGTATTGCCCGGGCTGGCGGGCAGCTGTGCCAGCCCTGCGGCATTGTCCACGGCAAACAGCCATTCGGCGCCGGAAAGGCGGCTGGAGGACAGCCCGGCGCGGGCGCCGGCATCGTCCTGACCGGTGCCGATGGTCCAGCCGATCTGCCCGTAGCGGAAGACGATATCGAAATCGCCGCCGCCTCGGTCGAACAGCTGTAGCTGGAAGAGATTGGTGGCATCGGCGTTGCGCCGGTAGACGCCGACATCGTCCCAGGTGAGGGTGACCACATCGGAGACCGGGTCGATATCGACCCAGATGGCGCCGCTTTCGCGGCCCTCGCCGTCGAGCCGTGTGTCGGCATCGCCCCAGTAGGGGGCGATCACGTCATAGCCGGCGGCGCGGTTGCCGGCGGTCGGATAGGCGGCCATGGGGGTGAGGAAGGTCAGGGTGCCATTGGTGTTGGCGTGCAGGGTACGGGCATCGTAGACCACGCCGAAATAGTTCAGGCCATCCTCGAACACGGCGGAGAGATCCAGCCGCAGCGATCCGTCGTCGCTGCGCGGGACCATGATCTCGCCATAGCCCGCCGGACCGCCGAGGCCGGCTTGTGGGGTTCCGTTTCCGGTGATCGGCATGAGCCCTCCTCGTTCCGCCGCAGGATCGGGGCGGGTGGTTGACAGGTGGTTACCGTGCGGGCGCGGAATGTCGCGGCTTTTAGACAATGGTGGGACATTCCGCCGGGGCCGGCTCAGAACAGGAAATCGTCCTGGCTCCACAGGGCCGGATCGAGCGACCCGCCGCCCTCGAGATAGATATCGACCTGCTGGTCCTGCCAGAAGATCCGCCCGCCCCAGTTCGTGGCGGTGAAGCGCAGGGCGCTGATGTCGTAGACCATGCCCCAGTCGTCCAGATCGATGCGGTCGGTTCCGGGCTGGAAATCGGTGATCCGGTCGACCTGGCCGTCGGCGGTCAGCACAAAGACATCCGCTCCCGCGCCGCCGGTCAGCCGGTCGGCGCCGGGCCCCGCGAACAGCGTGTCGTCGCCGGCGCCGCCGATCAGCGTGTCGTTGCCCCAGCGCCCCATCAGCAGATCGTCCGACGCGCCGCCGGAGAGCGCGTCATTGCCGCCGCCGCCCTGTTGCAGCGGCCCGATATCGGCCAGCGGCATGCTCAGCCGGACGATGCCCGGCGCCGCGGCACCGCTGACGAATAGTTGCAGCTCGTTACCCAGCACCTCGGCCTGCAATCCCTGGATCGCGCCGATATCCCAGCCCGCATCCTGCACGATGCTCTGGTGATGATAGAGCGCGCCGCCCGGCAGAAGCTCGATCAGCGCCAGGCCGCCATCATTGCCGCCGGCGACGATGAAGCTGCGCCCGGCGGCCTCGAACGTATCCATCGCCCGGGCGCCGCCGAAGCGGGTGTCGAGGCTGTCGTGAAGAATGTCCTCGACGAACAGCACCCCCATCGGGTTGATCCGCACCGCGCTCAGGGTGCCGCTCAGCGCCGAGAGGCCGATGGCGAAGGTCTGGCCGCCCGCCGAGAGCAGCGCGACATCCTCCAGCCCGTCGATCCACAGCCCGTCCTTGGGGCCCAGCGTGTCGCGCAGTTCCAGCTGGCCACCGGTCACCGCATAGACGCTGAGCCCGTCCTCGGTGCCCGAGGCGCTCAGCACGAAGCGGGTGCCGCCCTGTTCGAAGCTCAGCACGTCGGAGATGCCGGTGGCGGTGGATTTGGGCGTGTCGGTCACGCTGTCCAGCAGGGTCGCCCGGCTCATCCCCTCCGACAGCCGGTAAAGCGACAGGCCCTCGCGGGCGCCGGAGGCGGCGGCCATGTAGCTTTGTCCCTGCTGTTCGAAACAGGTGAATTCCGACACCGAGAGCGGCCGGTTCGCGGCATCGGTCAGGGCGCCGCTGCCGGTCAGCCCGCCGCCCGGACCCACCGTATAGAACTGTGCCCCGCCGGCGATGCCCGAGGAGATCAGCATCCTGTCCTGCCCCGCGGCCACACCGTCCTCGGTATAGCTCATATCCTGCAACAACAGGGTCGCACCGCCGCTGCCGGTCAGCCAGGTCGTGCTGCGCAGCTGGGGCGTGCTGCCGTCGCGCAGGGCAAGGCCGAGCAGGCCGCTGCCGGAGCTGCTGCCGGCCCAGAGATGCACGGCGTCGCCTGTGACGCTCGTCCATAGCTGGTCGAAGACCATCGTGCGGCCTTCGGTCAGAAAAGACTGGAAACTCAGCCGGTCCATGGGCGCCCCTGTTTCCTGCGCGCCCCCACGGTCAGGGATCTGCCTGTCCGGCGCGGCGGAAAGCGGTGGCATTTTGCGGCGGCACCTTGGTCTTTGGCTAAACTCCGTCTTAAATTCCATTGGGTTCGAATTGCGGAAGCCCCGTGCGAATACAGGTGTGCCTTCCGGAAATCGGTGATAGAACCCGACCCGACCCTGCAAATTCAGGTTGATGACGGAGACTTGGTTTTTATGACGGCACCGGACGCGCAGAACGACACCTCGACCGCCCCCGGCGAAAAGACCCCGGAACAAAGCCATGGCGAGATCCAGCAATTGCTGCGCGCCGAGATCGACGGGCTGCGGGAGATTCTCGAGACGCGCTTTCGCGAAGTGGCGGCCCTGACCGGCCGGCTGGAAGAGATCGCCGGGGAGGCGCGCCGCGAGGCCGATCAGGAGATCGCCCTGCTCAAGCGCCGTCACGAGGTCGAACTGGCGCTGGTGCATGTGCGCACCGCCAGCTGGCAGAACGGCCCTGCCGATGGCGTGCCCGCCTTTGCGCGGCAGATCGAGATTCTCGGCGAGAGCCCGCTATTCGACCCGTCCTGGTATCTTCAGACCTATCCCGACGTGGTCGAAAGCGGCATGAGCCCGAAAGAGCATTATGTGCGCGCCGGCGCCTTCGAGGGCCGCAACCCGGGGCCGGAGTTCGATACCATGGCCTATTACGTGGCCAATCCCGACATCGCCCATGCGGGCTGGCCGGCGCTGGTGCATTACGCCGCGTTCGGCAAGGCTGACGGCCGTCCGGTCGCCTGAGCGAAGTGTGCGTGCACGCCGCCGATAGGCTGCCGCCCGGGACGGCTCAGGATAGCTTCGATGCGGTCTGGTATCTTCAGGCCAATGCGGATGTGCGGGCCTCGGGGATGGACCCCTGGGATCACTACCGCCGCGTCGGACGGGCGGAGGGCCGACCGGGTGCGCCGGTGCGGGCGCTCGAGCTCGATCACCTGCTCTGGCGCGGCTACGAGGCGGAGGCGCTGCCCGAGCTGGAGCGGCTGCTGGCCGAGGGCGCACCGCGCGAGCGCAGCGTGGCGGGCTGGGTGCTGGCCCGCTGGTATCTCGAACAGGGGCGGGGCGATGCGGCATGGGCCGCGATTCAGGCCTTTCACGCCGTGCCTGAGGGCCGTGGCACCCTGCGCCATCCGGGCCCCTATCTGCTTGCGGTTCAGCTGGCGCTGTCCAATGGCGATCCGGTCGCGGCGGAGTGGCTGATCGGCGAGGGGCTGGCGCGGTTCGGTCCGCTGCCCGATTTCGACCTGGCGGCGATCCAGCTGGCGCGGGCCCGCTATGCCGACGACTGGGAGATCGCCGGACATCTGGCGCGGCTCTATATCCGTCAAGGCCTGCAACCGGTGGGGATCGCCGAAACGGCGGAGGGCGCGCGGTTCGACCGGCTCTGCCCGCCGGGGGCGCCGCCGCCGGTCGAGGCTGCCGGCGCGCTGCCGCTGGTCAGCGTGATCGTGCCGGTGTTCAACGGTGCCGCCGGGCTGGGCCACGCGCTGCGCGGTCTGCGCGGGCAGAGCTGGCGCAATCTGGAAATCCTCGTGGTCGATGACGGCTCCACCGATGACAGCCGGGCCATCGCCGAGGCGCAGGCGGCTGAGGACGGGCGCATCCGGGTCATCGCGCTCGGGCGCAACGAGGGCGCCTATCCGGCACGCAATGCCGGGATGGAGGCCGCGCGCGGGGCGTTCGTCACCGTGCACGATGCCGACGACTGGTCGCATCCGCAGAAGATCGAGATGCAGATGCGCCCGCTGCTGGCCGAGCCGGGGTTGCGGGCCAGCGTCTCGCACTGGGTGCGCGCGGGCGACGATCTGGAGATGACGCGCTGGCGGATGGAGGACCGCTGGGTTTATCGCAACGTCTCCTCGCTGATGATCCGGGCGGCGTTACGCGACGAAATCGGCTACTGGGACCGTGTGACGGTCAATGCCGATACCGAATATTACTACCGCATCATCGCCGCCTACGGGCCGCAGAGCATCCGCGAGGTCTGTCCCGGCGTGCCGCTGGCCTTCGGTCGCACTGCGCCGGGGTCGCTGACCAACCGCAGTGCCACCCATCTGCGCACCCAGTTCCGGGGGGTGCGGCGGGATTACATGGAGGCGGCGCATTACTGGCACGCGCAGGCCGGGGAACTGGGCGATTTCCACCTGCCGCAGCACCCGGACCGGCGCCCGTTCCGGGTGCCGCCGGAGATTGGTCTTGGCGATCCCGAGCCGGAGCCGTCGGATTTCGATATCGTCTCGGCCTCGCCGCTGTTCGACGCGGACTGGTACCGGCTGAGCTTTCCCGACGTGTTGCGCGCCGATATCAGCCCGGCACGGCACTACCTGACCGGCGGTGCCCGCGAGAACCGCGATCCCGGTCCGCTGTTCAGTTCGGGTGGCTACCGGCAGGCGCAAGGGCTGGACGGCGACACCGTGCCGCTGCTGCATTACGAGCGTCAGGGCCGGTCGGCGGGCGCCGTGCCGCTGCCTGGCTTTGCCGGGGCGCTGGCGGGACCGGAGGAGGAAGGGCCTGTCCGGCTGGTCTTTGCCCACACCTCCGGCAAGACGCTTTTCGGCGCCGAGCGCAGCCTGCTGGGGGTGGTCGGGCGCATGGCGCAGCGCGGCGACCGGCCGGTGGTGGTGCTGCCGGCGCTGCGCAACACCGCCTATCTCGAGGCGCTTCTGGAGATCACCGCCGCGGTCGAGATCGTGCCGCAGATCTGGCGCCACATGCAGCGCCCGCCGCTGCCGGCGACGGTCGGGGTGATGCGCGATCTGATCCGCAAATACCGCCCCGCGGAGGTGCATGTGAACACGATCGTGCTGGACGCGCCGCTGGCGGCGGCGCGCCAGGAGGGGGTGCCCAGCGTGGTCTATGTGCGTGAGCTCTTGGCGGAGGATGTCGGGCTTTGCCGCAATCTCGGCGGCAGCGCCGAAGCGCTGCGGGCGGCATTGCTGAAGGAGGCGGACCGGTTTGTCGCCACCTCGGCGCCGGTGGCCGACTGGCTGGCCTGTCCCGAGCGCACGGTGATCCGGCCCAACTCCGTCGATCCGGCGCTGTTCGACCTGCCCTTCACGCCGGGGCGGGCGCTGAACGTGGCGATGGTCTCGAGCAACACCGCCAAGAAAGGCATTTCGGATTTCCTTGCGGTGGCGCGGCTGGCCGAGGCCATGGGGCGGCCGCTGCGGTTCCGCCTGATCGGGCCGCCGACGCCGGATCTGCACCTGATGCGCCCCTGGCCGGAGAATGTCGAGTTTCGCGGCTATGCCGAGACCCCGGCCGAGGCGATGGCGCAGGCCGATATCGTCGTCAGCCTGTCGAAATTCGCCGAGAGCTTTGGACGTACGGTGGTGGAGGCGATGGCCGCGGGGCGACCGGTGATCTGCTATGATCGGGGGGCGCCGCCGACGCTGGTGGAGAGCGGTGTCAGCGGTTTTGTCGTGCCCGCCGACGACCGGGAGGGCGCGGCCAATGCGATCCTGGCGCTGGAGGCCGCGCGCGCTCAGCTCCTGCGGATGAGCGATGCGGCGCGGCGCCGGGCCCGGGCGCTTCAGGCGCAGGCCTTCGGCACTCTGCCCTGAGCCGCGAACCTTCCCCGTGACCGACGATAGCTCTCCCCAGATCGCGATCCTGCTGGCAACCTATAACGGGGCCGACGGGCTGCGGGCCCAGCTCGACAGCCATGCGGCGCAGACCGTGCCTCCGTCGCTGATCCTGATCAGCGACGACGGTTCCACGGATGGCACACGCGCGGTCATCGGCGCCTTTGCCGAGGCCCATCCCGGGCTGCGCGTCGTGCTTTTGGACGGGCCCGGCACGGGTGCTGCGCAGAACTTCCTCAACCTGCTGCGGCACTGTCCGGACTGGGTCGACTTCGCGGCGTTTTCCGATCAGGACGACGTCTGGCTCGAGGACAAGCTGGCGCGCGGCCTGGCGGCGCTGCGGGCGGCGGGGGCGGGGGATGCCCGGCCGCGGCTGTTCTGCGGGCGCAGCTGGGAATGCGATGCCACGCTGCGCCGGCGCCGGCTGTCGCCGGGGCTGCGCCGCCCGCCGGGTTTTCGCCATGCGCTGGTGCAGAACCTGGCGAGCGGCAACACGATGATGCTCGACCGGGCCGGGCTGGCGCTGCTGCGCGGAGCGAGCCGCGAGGCGGGGGAGCTGGTGGTGCATGACTGGTGGGTCTACCAGATGGTCGCCGGCGCCGGCGGCGAGGTGATCTTCGATCCGCGTCCGCTGCTGCTCTACCGTCAACATGGCGGCAACCTGATCGGCGCCAATCGCGGGCTGCGGGCCAAGCGCCGGCGGCTGCGGATGCTGTTCGCCGGGCGCTTCCGCCGCTGGAACACGATCAATATCGCCGCGCTGCGCGCTTCTGCACACCGCCTGACGGCGGAAAACCGGGAGATATTGCAGCGCTTTGCCGACGGGCGCGACGGGCCGCTGCCGGCGCGGCTGGCGATGCTCCGCCGCACCGGGCTTTACCGGCAGGGCTGGCAGGCGCAGCTGTCGCTCTATCTCGCGGCGCTGCTGCGGCGGATCTGAACGCGGCGATTACCAAAAGATGAACGCCGCGGACGCTGCGGCAACACATCGCTCATCCCCGCGTCCTAGAACCTTGGGCGGTTCAAGGCCCGCCCGGGCCGTCACTCAGGGATGATGTCTCATGTCGCAACTCTCTCCCCGCATCGGTCTGCCCTTCCTCGCGCCGTCCCAGGCGCAGAAACACGTCACCCATAACGAGGCGTTGCAGCGGCTCGACGCGGTGACGCAGCTCTGCCTGGAGGGGTTTTCCGACACCACACCACCGGCGCTGCCGGCGGAGGGCGATATTCACGGGCTCGGCGCCGGGGCGACCGGGGCCTGGGCGGGCCATGACGGCGAGCTGGCCTATTGGGACGGCAGCGCCTGGCTGTTTCTGCCGCCGCAGGAGGGCTGGCGCGGCTGGGGCCGGACCGAGCAGGCGCTGCGGATCTGGCACGACGGGGCCTGGCAGGGGGTGACCGACGGGATCGACCGGCTGGGGGTCAACACCGCGGCGGACGGGGTGAACCGGCTGGCGGTGGCCTCCGAGGCCAGCCTGCTGAGCCATGACGGCGCCGGCCATCAGCTTAAGCTCAACAAGGCCACGAGCGGCGACACCGCGTCGCTGCTGTTCCAGTCGGGCTGGACCGGCCATGCGGAGATGGGGCTGGCCGGGCAGAACGGCTGGTCGCTCAAGGTCAGCCCCGACGGCAGCGCCTGGACCACCGCCCTACAGGCCGACGCGGCCAGCGGGATCCTGGACGGGGCGGCGGTGCAGCAGACGGCGGCGGATGTCACGCCGGGGCGGCTGATGCGTGCCGATTACGGCTATGGGCCGGGCAATCTGCTGGGCACGGTGGCGCAGAGCGGCGGGCTGCCCACGGGGGCGGTGATCGAGCGCGGTGGCAACGCCAATGGCGATTACGTGCGCTTTGCCGACGGGATGCAGATCTGCACCTTCGCGACCACGACCGGCAGCGTGACCGCCCATGGCAGCGGCACGGCGGGCGATCCTTACCGCAGCGCTTCGCTGACCTGGACCTTTCCCGCCGCATTCACCGGCACGCCGATCATCAGCGGCACGGCGGCACTGCCAGCGGCGGTCTCGGCCAATAACGGGCGCCGGTCGCTGAGCGTCAGCCCGTCGACCTCGATCTACAGCAGCGTGGCCTATTCCATCTTCATCACCCGCCACGGCTCGGATGCGAACCCGGACGTTCCGGAACTGTGGCTGACCGCCACGGGGCGATGGGACTGAGCCGATGGCGGTCTACAGTGCGATCCGGCGCGCCGCCCGGACCCGGTCCTCGGGGCAGGCGATGCAGACATTGGCGCGTTGCAGCAGCTCGAAGAACGGCTCGGGGAATTCCATCGCATAGCCGATCCGCCGCTCGGTGAAGCCGGGGTCGGGGCGATGGGCGAGACCGATGCGCCCGGGATCGCGCTCCGCCGCGATGCGCGCCATCTCCGCCAGAACCCGCGGATCGCAGCAATCGCCCAGCAGCAGCGTGTCGACCCGGTCGCTCCCGTCCTGTCCGGGCAGGATGGCGGCGGGCAGCATGGTCCATTTGCCGGCCTGCTGTTCCGGCGACAGGCCCTGCGGCGCCCGGGCGTGCCAGTAGCGGCAGATTTCGCGGTAATAGTGACGCAATCCGCCATAGGTGCTGCGCACATGGGTCAGCGGGTTGCGGGTCAGCGACCCGGCGTCATCGGCGGCGAAGGCCAGCGGCACATCGGGCAGGATGCGCCGCACCGAGTCCGGGCCGAAGGCGGCCTGGACACGCCAGATATATTCCATGTCGCCAGACACCCGGACCGCGTCCCAGCCGCCCAGCCGCTCGGCGACGCCGCGTCGGAACAGGAAGGAGGAGTGGCTCCACTGCATGAGCTGCGCGCCGAGCCGCCAGTTGGTGGTGATCTCCAGCCCCGGGCGCACCCGTGCCCAGTGCGCGATCACGCCGGTCAGCGCCGGATCGCCGGCCAGCTCGGCCACCTGGAGGGCCAGCTTCTGCGGATGCGACCAGTCGTCGGCGTCGTGGGTGGCGATGAAGTCGCCGCGCGCCTGCGCCAGACCGAGATTGCGCGCCGCGTAGGGTCCGCCGTTCTCTGCCTGCCGCAGCGGCACGATGCGATCGTCCTCCCGCGCCATGGCCGTCACCAGATCGAAGGTGCCGTCGGTGCTGGCATCGTCCACCACGATGATCTCGAGATTGCGGTAGCTCTGTGCCTGAAGGCTGCCGATCGCGGTGGCGATGCGGTCCGCCGCCTGCCAGGCCGGCAGGATCACCGAGACCCTGCCGTGATCGGTGGCCGGCTCGCAGGGATCGGCGGTGAGATTGGCCAGTCCGGCTCCCGCCGCGGGATCGCGCAGCCGCAGGGCCGCCAGATCCCGGGCGCTGAAGATGCCGTTGATCCGGTCGATGCGCGCCTGGCCCTCCTCGAGATCGGCCAGCGCCAGCACCCGGTGATTGTCGTGCTCTTCGGGGTGGATTGCGTCGAGCGCCTGTCGCGCGGCCCGGCGGCGGCCGTCCTTCAGGTAGAGCATGGCCAGCGGGATCAGCCGCGCGGCGGTGCGGGCGAAGCGCTCCGGCAGGCTTTCCATGCTTTCCAGAACCGCCCGGGCGCGGGCGTCGCGACCGGTGAAATCGTACCAGGCCGCGAGCTGGGTGCCGGCCTCCAGCCGGACGCTGTCGGGCTGCCCGAAATCGTCATGCAGCGCGGCCAGCTCCGTCTCCGCGCTGTCCTCCAGGCCGCCCCAGAGCAGGGCCTGCAACTGCCGGATCCGGGTCAGGCCGCGGCGGACCTGCGCGGCCTGCCGGGTGGGCTGCCGGCCCTCCTGCGCGCCATGCGACAGGAAATGCCACAGCGCGGCCGGTTCGCCGCCGGCCACATCCGGATATTCGGCCGCATAGAAGATCGGGTCGAACCCGGGGCCGGGCCGGCGCCCCAGCGCCATGCCATAGCGCAGGAAATGCCGCAGCGGATCAATCCCGGTCTGCGCGACATCGGGGTATTCGGCGGTGTAGAACGCCGGATCGAAGAGACCCGACCGTTGCAGCCGCGACCTCAGCCAATCGCGTTGTATTACATCCATCGCGGGGCTCAGGGCAATTCGTCGATCAGGTGATCGAGTCCGAGATTGCCGAAATCCGTGCGCACCTGCCGGGCCGAAGCGGCGTGATCGATCGGCTGGCGCGGATCGAGGCGGATCCGGATCCAGTTGCGGATCGCCCGGTCGCGCGCCTCGAGATAGGCCCGCTCGTCCCAGACCCGCGACAGCGGGATCCCCAGCGCTTCGAAGGCGCCGATCAGCGTCTCGGTGTCGTAAAGCGAGATCGCCCGCACGATCCAGGGCTTGCCACTGGGCCAGAGCACCGAGGCGGTGCCGCGGGTGGCCTCGACATAGATCAGTTTGGACACCCGCGGCTGCAAGGCCGACAGGCCGATCCGCATCCCGGGGCGGCGGTTCAGCACCACGACGGTCTGGTCGCGCCGGCCCAGAAGCTGACGCCCGTGCATCGCCGAGCCTTCGGCGAAGATCAGCAGATCGGCGCCCTGGTAATAGGCCAGCTGCTCGGCCAGCGGCATCGCCTCCGGGCGGATCACCGTCACCCCCAGTTGCTCCAGCGCCTGGTTGAGATACGGCTCCCCCGCACCATGGCCTTCGGCGGTGGCCTCCATCGCCGCGCGCGAGACATAAACGACGGAGTTCGGCTTCGGTGTCAGCCCCCGCGCCTCGGTATTGGCGTCCAGAAGATCAAGATAACCCTGGCTGGTGGGGACATGCGCCCATTGCTCGGCCATCGGCGCGGCCCAGAGTTCGGCGACGCGCAGCGGCTGGTGCACAAAGCGGACCTGTTCGCCCGCCACCCCGTACCAGGAGAGGGTCTGCCAGAAGAAGCGCGGCAGCTGCGCTGCGGTCTTGCCCCGTTCCAGGGTGAAGAGCATCACCTTGTCGCCATGGCTGCTGCGGGCCTGGAGGATCCGGGTGCCGTGCTCGGCGACGAAATGGCCGAAATGATCGACGCAATGCCCGCCCCAAGTGGCCGGTGCATCGAAGTCCGCCTGCTGGCCGGGCAGCGCGGGGGGGAAGCGGTCGACCGGCTGACCCGAGCGGTTGTGGCGCAGCGGGCCGGCGGCGCGCCAGTCGGGCCAGACCGGCCCGCCGCGCAGCACCATGCCGTTGTTTTCGGTCACCGGCACCACCGGGATGTCGGCGAACCGGGTCATCTCGGGCAGACCCTGGTTATGATAGGTAAAGATCCGCGGTCCACCGGAGATGGCTGGAGAAGAGCCCGGCCGGTCGGTCGCGCCGTCGCCGGCGGATTTTGTCATACGCATCGTGTCGACCCAGCTCATCCGAAATGTCCTGTCTGCCTGTCCGGCCCGCATTATGCGTCCGCCCGGTTTCCGATCCATGTGTTTGACCATATCCGGCCCCGGTTCGGCAAGCTGGCGCAGCACGCTCTTTTTTAATCGTTCCTGAAAGTCACAGGGTGAAATAAAGGCTTAAGATTAAAACGGTAAGTATTTTTTCCTAGGGCGGGTGGGGGATAACCTATATACAGCACGCGGGTTTTCCCGGGGCATAAAAAAGACTGAAAATCAGAGGGCAGTATGGCGGTAATCGGCGGAACGGGCGGCAACGACCCGCTGGCAGGCACGAACAATCCGGACACGATAAACGGTCTTGGCGGCAATGACCAACTTGTCGGACATGGCGGAAATGACGCCCTGTCCGGCGGGGCCGGGGGCGATACGCTGGTTGGCGGCGCGGGCAACGACACGCTCGACGGTGGCACGGGGTCCGACCGGGTCTTTTACTTCCGTGAGACTGGGCCTTCCGGGATATTGGCGGATCTGGAGACGGGTCGGGTCACGGATACCTGGGGCGATACGGACACGCTGATCGGGATCGAATGGCTTTACGGCTCGGCGCTGAACGACACGATCCGGGGGTTCAGCAGCGGCAACGACCTGATTTTCGGCAATAGCGGCAACGATTCCATCGACGGGCGCGGCGGCGACGATGTGCTGATCGGCGACCAGGGCAACGATACGCTGCAGGGCGGGGCGGGCTCCGACCAGGCGGCCTATTTCTTCGAGACCGGGTCGCTGGGGATCTCGGTGAACCTGATCGCCGGCACGGCGACGGATACCTGGGGCCACACCGACACGCTGTTCAATATCGAGCGGATCATCGGGTCGGACCATGCCGACACGCTGCGCGGTTCGGCGGCGGCGGATTATTTCCACGGCCATGCCGGTGCGGACCTGCTGGAGACCTATAGCGGCGAGGACACGCTGGTCGGCGGCGCCGGGGCCGACACGCTGCGCGGCGGCGGCGGCGCCGACATGGTGGGCTATTTCCTGGAGGGCGGCGGCAGCGGGGTCACTGTGGATCTGCGCGCCGGCACCGCCACCGACAGCTGGGGCGACAGCGACACGCTGGAGGGGATCGAATACGTCCACGGCACCGATCACGGCGACACGCTGCTGGGCTCTGACGCGCATGGCGACCGGTTCTTCGGCTATGCCGGCGACGATTACATGGACGGTCGCGACGGCAACGATCTCTATTACACCGGCGCCGGCAACGACACGATCGTCGTCGGCGGCACCATCGCCGATGCCCGCGACACGATCGTGGTCAACGGGGCGGGGCACAACACCGTCATCGGCGGCGATTCCGAGGGCACGCAATACGGCCATCACATCGTCTTCACGCTGAACGAGGCGGTGACGGTCAACCTGGCCACCGGTCTGGCCAGCTCGGCCAGCATGACCACGGATTTCAGCGCGGCGCTGTATTTCCTCGAGGTCAACGGCACGATGCATGACGACCTCCTGGTCGGTGGCAACCCGCGCTTCGACTATCTGGAATGGTATACCGGCAACCAGGGCAACGACACGATCGACGGTGGCAGCGGCACCGCCGACACGGTGGTCTATCAGCCCGAGGAAGAGATCGGGTCGTATAATTTCGATCTCGGCCGGGTCGAATACGGCACCATGGGGGTGGTGGTGAACCTGGCCACCGGGGTGGCACGGGACACGTTCGGCGACACCGACACGCTGATCAATATCGACCATGTGCGCGGCACGCGCTTTGCCGACGCGATCACCGGCAGCGCCGAGGGCAATGCCTTCTGGGGTCTGCAGGGCAACGACACGTTCAACGGCGGTGCCGGCGAGGACACCGTGCATTACGGCGAGGATTACCTGCGCGGCGGCACCGCCGGGGTCACCGTCAATCTGTTCAACCAGACCGGCATCGACGGCTATGGCAACACCGACACGCTGATCAGCATCGAACATGTCCATGCCACCGCGCGCAACGATTTCCTGACCGGGGACAATGCCGGCAACCGGCTGTTCGGCGAGGAGGGCAACGACACGCTGGTGGGCCATGGCGGCCGGGATGTGCTGGTGGCGGGCGCCGGCAACGACGCGCTACGCGGCGGCGCCGAGCATGACGAGCTGGTGGGCGACGCGGGCAATGACACGCTAGATGGCGGCGAGGGCGACGATCTGGCGCGCTACCGCGACGACCCTGCCGGGATCTCGGCGGATCTGCTGACCGGGCGGGTCGCCGACGGTTATGGCGGCACCGACACGCTGATCAATATCGAGGGGATCCACGGCTCGGATCACGGCGACACGCTGTCGGGGGATGCCGGGGCGAACGAGTTTTCCGGCTTCGGCGGCAACGATCTGATCGAGAGCCGCACCGGGGCCGACACGCTGCTGGGCGGCGACGGGCGCGACACGCTGCGCGGCGGCGGCGGCAATGACGAGCTCTGGGGCCAGGCCGGCACCGACACGCTGGACGGCGGCGCCGGGGTCGATCTGGTACGCTATCGCGACAGCGCGGCGGGGGTTTCGGCGAGCCTGGCCTCGGGCAGCGCGCAGGACGGGTTCGGGGGCACCGACACGCTGCTGAATATCGAGGGCATTCACGGCTCCGATCACGGCGACACGCTGACCGGCGATGCCGGCGGCAACGAGCTGTCGGGCTTCGGCGGAAACGATCTGCTCGACGGCCAGGGCGGCGACGACACGCTGCTGGGCGGGGCGGGGCGCGACACGCTTCTGGGCGGCACCGGCGCCGACGAGATCTGGGGCGAGGCGGGCGACGACACGCTGGACGGGCGCGGCGGGTTCGACCTTGCGCGCTACGGCAACTCGGCCTCCGGGGTGACGGCGGATCTGGCGGCGGGCAGCGCGCAGGACGGGTTCGGCGGCACCGATGCGCTGAGCAATATCGAGGGTCTGCACGGCTCCGATCACGGCGACGTGCTGCGCGGCGACGCCGGCGGCAACGAGCTGTCGGGTTTTGCCGGCAACGACACGCTGCAAGGCCAGGGCGGCGCCGACACCATCCTCGGCGGCGACGGAAACGACAGCATCCAGGGCGGAGCCGGAAATGACGAGATCTGGGGCCAGGGCGGCTTCGACACGATCGACGGCGGCAGCGGCAGCGACCTGATCCGCTATCGCCAGGACAGCGCGGGCGTCACCGTGGACCTGAGCGCCAGCTCGGCCCAGGACGGCGCCGGCAACACCGATGTGTTGCAGAATATCGAGAATGTCGACGGCTCCGATTACGGCGACGTGCTGAGCGGCGATAGCGGCGGCAACCGGATCTTCGGTTATGCCGGCAATGATACGGTGTCGGGCTTTGGCGGTGCCGACACGATCCGCGGCGGGGCGGGGCATGACAGCCTGTCCGGCGGCGACGGCAATGACGAGCTCTGGGGCGAGGCGGGCAACGATACCCTGTCCGGCGGCGCCGGCACCGACCTCGCGCGCTACCGCGCCACCACCGGCGGGGTCACGGTCGATCTCAATGCCGGCCAGGCACTGGACGGCTACGGCACGCAGGACAGCCTGACCGGTATCGAGAACGTGCACGGCTCGGATTACGGCGATGTGCTGCGCGGCACGTCGGGCGAGAACGAGCTGCGCGGCTTCGCGGGCAACGATAATATCTCCGGCTTTGGCGGGCACGACACATTGCTGGGCGATACCGGCAATGACACGCTGTCCGGCGGCGCCGGCGAGGACGAGCTCTGGGGTGGTGCCGGCAACGACACGCTCGACGGTGGTGCCGGGCGCGACCTGGCGCGTTACCGCGACGACACGTCCGGGGTCACGGTCGATCTGGCTGCGGGCCAGGCTCTGGACGGGTTCGGCGGCAGTGATGCGCTGACCGGAATCGAGGGCGCTCATGGCTCCGATTACGGCGACACGCTGCGTGGCGATGGCGGCGACAACGAACTCTTCGGCTTTGGCGGCGGCGACCTTTTGCAGGGCGGTACGGGCAATGACACGCTCACCGGTGGCGACGGCTCGGACACGCTCCAGGGCGGTGCCGGCACCGACCTGCTGAGCGGCGACGGCGGCTCCGACACGATCGACGGCGGCGACGGTACCGATGTGGTGCGCTACCGCGACGACAGCACAGGGGTCACGGTCAACCTGATCTCGGGCCAGGCGCTGCAAGGCGGTTCGGCGCTCGATACGCTCTTCAATATCGAAAATGCACATGGTTCCGATCACGGCGACCGGCTGACCGGTGACGTCGCGGCGAACGAATTGTCTGGCTTTGCCGGCAACGATACGATCACCGGCAATGGCGGCAATGACACGATCCTCGGCGGCGCCGGCAATGACAGCCTCTCGGGCGGCAGCAACAATGACGAGATCTGGGGCGAGGCAGGCGACGATACGATCGATGGCGGCGCCGGCAGCGACCTGATCCGCTACCGCAGCGCCGGGGCCGGGGTTGTCGCGGATCTGGCCGCAGGGACAGCGCAGGACGGCGATGGCGGCACCGACAGCCTGCTCAATATCGAGAACGCGCATGGCTCGGATCACGGCGACCGGCTCAGCGGCGATGCCGACGACAACGAGCTTTCGGGCTTTGCCGGCCGCGACACGCTCACCGGCAATGGCGGCAATGACACGATCCTTGGCGGCACCGGCAATGACAGCCTCTCGGGCGGCAGCGGCGATGACGAGATCTGGGGCGAGGCGGGCGACGATACGATCGATGGCGGCGTCGGCAGCGACCTGATCCGCTACCGGTCCGACACGGGCGGCGTCAGCGTCGATCTGACCGCAGGCAGCGCCACCGACGGCTCCGGCGGCAGCGATGTCATCTCGGGGGTCGAGAACGTCCACACCTCCGATTACGGCGATGTGGTGCGCGGATCCGCCGGAGCGAACCGGATCTTCGGCTTTGCCGGCGACGACACGCTGCGCGGTGAGGCGGGCAGCGACACGCTGCTCGGCGATGGCGGCAGCGATGTGATCGAGGGGGGCGATGGCGATGACGAGATCTGGGGCGGTGGCGGCGATGACACGCTGAGCGGCGGCAGCGGCGCCGACCTCGTGCGCTATCGCGACGCGATCGGCTCGGTCTCGGTGAACCTGGTCACAGGCGATGCGCAGGACGGGTTCGGTAGCGCCGATGTGCTGAGCGGGCTCGAGCATGTCGATGGTTCGGATTTCTCCGACAATATCACCGGCGACGGGGCCGGTAACCGGCTCTTCGGATTTGACGGCAACGATACGATCTCCGGCAATGGCGGCGCCGACACGATCCTCGGCGGGGCCGGAAATGACAGCCTGTCCGGCGGCAGCGGCAATGACCAGATCTGGGGTGAGGCGGGCGACGACACCATCGACGGCGGCGCCGGCACCGATCTGGTGCGTTACCGCGGCGCCACCTCCGGGCTGGTGGTCGATCTGATCCTAGGCACGGTCAGCGGCGAGGGCCGCGATCTGCTTTCCGGGATCGAGAATATCGACGGCTCCGACCAGGCCGACCTGTTCATCGGATCCAGCGCGGTCAATGTGCTGTCCGGTTTCGGCGGGGCCGATACCTTTATCGGCGGGGCCGGCAACGATGTGCTGTCGGGCCGCCAGGGCGGCGACCGGTATGAATTCAGTGCCGGCGACGGCTATGACGTGGTCAACGACCTCGGCGACGGCAGCGGCACGGACCGGGTCGTGTTCCACGATTACTATGCGCGCAATGCCACGATCATCCGCCAGAACCCCGCCAACGAGGCGATCCTGATCAGCTTCGGCGCCACCGGAGATGCGGTGGTTCTGGCCAACACGCTGAACGCCGGGCACAGCGGCGCGATCGAGCAGATCGAATGGGCCGACGGCACCGTCTGGACCCATGCGGATCTGATCGCCGCGCTGGGACAGCAGGGTGTGGTCGACAGCACCGGTCCGACCCATCAGGACAACCTGCTCAACCGCACGTCGGGCGACGATGTCACCGATGCGCTCGGCGGCAACGACCTGGTGCGCGGTCTGGGCGGTGACGACAGCCTGTCGGGCAGCGACGGCAACGACACGCTGATTGGCGGCGAGGGCAACGATACCCTGCGCGGCGGCGACGGCAACGACCGGCTCGAAGGCGGCCCCGGCGACGACGTCAAGGATGGCGGCGCCGGCACCGATACCGCGGTCTACGGGGTGACGCTTTCGGATGCGGTGGTCACGCTGTCCGGCGGGGTCTTCACCATCTCTTCGCATCTGGGCACCGACCGGGTCAGCAATGTCGAAAATTTCGTCTTCGAGGACGTGACCCTCGACACCGCGCAGATGACCGCCATCGCGCGGAACGCGGCGCCGGTCTCCTCCCTGCCCGCGACAATGACCAGCACGGAAGGCAGCATCAGCGTCGATTTCGCGCAGTTCTTCAGCGATCCGGAAGGCGCGGCGCTGAGCTGGGAGATCCAGGGCCTGCCGGACGGGCTAAGCGCCTCCGGCTCCGGGCTGACCGTGAGCGGCACCGCCGAGGGCAGCCTGACCCCCTATCTGGTCACCGTCACGGCGAGCGACCCGCTGAACGGACGGGTCAGCGCCACGGTGGAATGGACCATCCGCAACGTCAACGCCGCCCCGACCGGCGGGGTGCGCATCCTTGGCAACGCGGTCGAAGGCGAGATCCTGACCGCCGATACCGGCACCCTGGCCGATATCGACGGGCTCGGCGACCTGACCTATGTCTGGACCCGCGACGGCGTGGCGGTCTCCGGCGCCACCACCGCCAGCTATCAGCTGACCGCCGCCGATATCGGCCACGCGATCGGGGTCCGGGTGCGCTATACCGACGGCTTCGGCACGACCGAAACCGTGTCGGCGCCGGCCACCGCCGCGGTGGAAAACGTCAACGCCGCCCCGGCAGGCGGGGTCTCGATCTCCGGCACCTCCACCGAGGGGCAGGTCCTGACCGCGATGACCGGCAGCCTGAGCGACGGCGACGGGCTCGGCGCGCTGCGCTACCAGTGGCTGCGCGACGGGGCGGAGATCGAGGGGGCCAACGGCACCACGTATACGCTGACCGATGCCGATATCGGTGCGCGGATCACCCTGCGGGTGAGCTATACCGATGGCCAGGGCACTGCGGAAAGCGTGACCAGCCCCGCCACCAGCGCGGTACGCAATGTCAATGACAGCCCCACCGGCGGGGTGACGGTCGATGGCACCGCGGCCGAGGGCGAAACCCTCAGCGCCAACACAACGACCCTGGCCGATGGCGACGGGCTCGGGGTGCTGAGCTATCAGTGGCTGCGCGACGGGGCCGGGATTTCCGGCGCCACCGGGGCCTCCTATACGCTGGTGGCCGACGATATCGGCAGCCAGATCAGCGTCCGGATCCGCTATACCGACGGGCACGGCACGGCAGAGGGCCTGACCAGCGCCAGCACCGCGACAGTGACCAATACCAATGACGCCCCCGGCGGCGAGGTGGTGATCACAGGCGATGTGGAGCAGGGCGCCACGCTGACCGCCGATACCAGCACGCTCTCCGATGGCGACGGGGTCGGGCCGCTGAGCTATCAGTGGTTGCGCGACGGCACTGCCATCCAGGGCGCCACCGCGGTTTCCTATCATCTCGGGGTCGCCGATATCGGTGCCGAGATCAGCGTCCGGATCCGCTATACCGATGGTGGGGACACCGAGGAAACGGTGACCAGTGACGTCACCGCCCCGGTGATCAGCGGCAACGACCTGCCCACCGGCACGCCGGTGATCTCGGGCACCGCGGCGCAGGGGCAGACGCTCGGGGTGAACACCTCCAGCATCGCCGATGCGGACGGGCTCGGCGGCTTCAGCTATCAATGGCTGCGCGACGGCAGCGCCATCCAGGGCGCCACCGGTGCGACCTACACGCTGGTCACCGCCGATATCGGCGCCATGATCCGCGTCCGGGTCAGCTATACCGACGGCATCGGCACGGCAGAGAGCCTGACCAGCGCCAGCACCGCGACAGTGGCCAATTCTAACGATGCGCCGACGGGCCGGCCGGTGGTCACCGGCACTGCCACCCAAGGCCAGACCCTGACCGCCGATACCTCGGCGATCGCCGACGAGGACGGGCTGGGCAGCTTCAGCTACCAGTGGCTGCGCGACGGGGCGGCGATTTCCGGCGCCACCGGTGCGAGCTATACGCTGGCTCAGGCCGATGTCGGGCGGAGCCTGTCGGTCCGGGTCGGCTATACCGATGGCGGCGGCGCCGCCGAGAGCCTGACCAGTGCCGGCACCGCCGCGGTGGAGAATGTCAACGATCCGGTCAGCGGCGCACCCGTTATCACCGGCACCGCGACCCGTGGTGCGGTGCTGGGGGTCGACACCGGTGCGATCACCGATCCCGACGGCTTTGCCACGCCGTTCTTCTACGAATGGTACCGCGACGGCAGCTTTGTCATGGGCCAGCGGGGCGAGACCTATACGGTCACCGCTGCCGATGACGGCGCCGCGATCAGCGTCAGTGTCTATTACACCGACGCAGGCGGCACGGTCGAACGGGTCAGCAGCGCCGCGGTCACCTCCGGCGGCGGCAACCGCGCGCCCACCGGCGCGCCGGTGATCTCCGGCACGCCACGCCCGGGCGAGACCCTGACTATGGCAACCGGCAGCATCGCCGATGCGGACGGGCTGGGCACGCTCTATTACGAATGGTGGCAGGACGGCACGCGCATCGCCGGGGCCTTCTCGCAGAGTTACACGGTAGGAGCCGACGACCTCGGCAGCGCGATCATCGCCCGCGTCGTCTATACCGACGGCTACGGTACGGTGGAGCGGGTCGACAGCGCCGCAGTCACCATCACCGCCAGCGGCGGCACCGGAGTGACGCGCAGCGGCGATGCCGGCAACAACCGTCTCGAAGGCACGGACGGGGCCGACAGCCTGAGCGGGCTGGCCGGCAACGACACGCTGATCGGCCTGGCGGACAACGACACGCTCAGCGGCGGCGATGGCAGCGATACGCTCAATGGCGGCGATGGCGACGATTTCATCTTCGGCGGCGCCTCCGAGGCCGATCTGCGCGACGTGGTCTATGGCGGTGCCGGCAACGACTCGATCGACGGCGGTTACGGCAATGACGAGCTTCGCGGCGACGCCGGCAACGACACCATCCTCGGCGGTTACGGGGTCGACAACGTGCTGGGTGGCGATGGCGACGACCAGCTGACCGGCCAGACCTGGTCGGATGCGATCTTTGGCGGCAACGGCAACGATTTCATCAATGGCGGCTTCGGCCATGACCGGGTGAATGGCGGCGCCGGGGCGGACCGGTTCTATCACCTCGGCGTGGAAGGGCATGGCTCCGACTGGATCCAGGACTTCTCCGATGCCGAGGGCGACACGCTCTATTTCGGCGGAACCGCGACGGTCGACGACTTCCAGGTCAATTTCACCGAGACCGCCAATGCCGGCACCGCCGGGGTCGAGGAAGCCTTTGTCGTCTACCGCCCCACCGGGCAGATCCTCTGGGCGCTGGTGGATGGCGGCGCGCAGGATCATATCGATCTGCTGATCGGCGGGGTGAGCTACGACCTGCTGGCGGCCTGATCCGCCCCTGCTCTCCCGGTCGTCCAGGCATGGCCTTTGTGCGGCGCGGGACCGCCCGGAAACCGGTTTCCCCCCCGCGCATTGCGGTCTAGGGTCGGCGCACAAGTGTTACCAACGGATTTGACATGTCTGCTCCGCTCCCCCGGGATCTTTCCGACCTCCAGTCCGCCCTGCGGGCCAAGCTGGAAGAGGCCGAGCTGCTGGCGATGACCAGCCTGGACGAGATCGAGACCCTGACAACCCTTCTGGGTCAGCTCACCGCGCCCGGTTCGGGGACGGAGGATAAGTCCGGCGCGGAGTCTGCCGCGCGCGAGGAGATGCGGCACCGTCTCGCCGGGGCGCTGCAGCGCCCGGCATCGCCGCAGGTCGCAGCCCCCGAACGGCAGAAGGCGGCTCTGATGGCCGATCCGCTCTTCGATGCCACATGGTATCTTCAGACCTATCCGGATGTGGCGGAGAGCGGCATGGATCCGGCAGCGCATTATCTGAGCGCCGGCGCCTTCGAGGGCCGCGATCCGGGGCCGGCATTCGACACCATCGCCTATTACCTGGCCAATCCCGACATCGCCGATGCCGGCTGGCCGGCCCTGTCGCATTATCTGATGTTCGGCCGCGCCGCCGGACGGCGCCTAGCCTAGGGTCAGGACCCATTGATTTCCGACTGGCAGCGTGATTCACGGTTCGGAAAACGAGCGGTGAACATGTCTGATCTTTTCTGGTTGAGCGACGCGCAGATGGCGCGCCTTGCGCCTTTCTTTCCTAAATCCCACGGCAAGCCTCGCGTAGACGATCGGCGCGTCCTGAGCGGGATTATCTTCGTCAACCGCAATGGGTTAAGATGGCGTGATGCACCCGCCGCTTATGGCCCGCACAAGACGCTCTACAACCGTTGGAAGCGGTGGAGCGACAAGGGCGTCTTTGCCCGGATGATGGCGGGTCTGGCTGCCGAACACGGCGAACAGAAGACCGTCATGATCGACGCGACCTATCTCAAGGCCCACCGAACAGCGACCAGCATGGGCGTGAAAAAGGGGGGCGTGGACGCCTGATTGGTCGGACCAAGGGCGGCATGAACACGAAGTTGCACGCCGTCTGCGACAGCCAGGGCCGACCGCTCGACCTCTTCGTCACGGCAGGACAAGTCAGCGATTACATCGGTGCCCGCGCTTTGGTGGGCAGTTTGCCAAAGGTGGAATGGCTGCTGGGAGACCGCGGCTACGATGCCGACTGGTTCAGAGAAACGTTGAAAGACAAAGGGATACGGGCCTGCATCCCAGGCCGGAAACAGCGGAAGAAACCGGTGAAGTACGACAAGCGCCGCTACAAACGCCGCAACCGGATTGAGATCATGTTCGGCAGGCTGAAAGACTGGCGACGCGTGGCAACTCGATACGACAGATGCCCGAAGGTCTTCCTCTCAGCCATCGCCCTTGCTGCAACCGTCATCTATTGGCTATGAGTCCTGACCCTAGCACCGCGGCGAATTCCGCCACCAGCGCCGCGCGCAGCCGGTCGAGCTCCGCGTCCAGCGTGGCGCGGTCGCGGAACAGCTCCGCCAGGCGCTGCTGCTGGGCGGTATAGGCATCGCAGAAGGCCGGCCCGAAGGCCACCGCCGACAGCCGTTCCGGCACCCGTTCCGGCGCCGTGTCCCAGAGATTGACCCAGCTCTCCGGATCCGGCGCCAACTCGCGCACCCGGTGATCCGGCCCGGCCATATAGAGCGGCACCGACCCCAGCGCATAGGCATCGAAGAGTTTTTCGGTCACATAGGCCGGCTCATGGGTGTTCTCGATCGCCGAAACGAAGCGGAACCGCCCGCGCAACGCGAGATATTTTTCCAGATGCCAGTCGACCAGGGCCTGGCGGATGGTGTTGTCCGGCCAGCCCTTGCCCATATGGGCAAAGCCCGGGCCCTGGCAGGCCTCGGCGATCGCGCTGCGCTGGTTGCACAGCGACCGCAGCGAGCTGCCCGGAAAGGCGACCTCGTAGCGCGGCGAGACCCGCCGCGCCATCATGAAGGCCGCCTGCCCGGGCAGGGCGGCGAAATGCGCCTGCCAGTCGCGCGGCGATTTCCGCGCGTTGCGGCCGAACCAGAGCGCGTAGCGGGTCCGGAAATGGCCGTCGGTCAACAGGAAATAGGGGATGCGATCGAAGGCATAGAGCCGCGAGGTCCGATGGTTGAGCTGGGTGACAGGCAGCGGCCCGTCCGGCGCCGGGTGCCGCAGGTCGCGGCGCAGCGGATCGTGCCCCCAGATCGTGTCCCAGAACGGCTCCTCGGAAAGCAGCACCAGCCGCTGATCCGCCGAGAGCTGGCGCAGCGCGGGGGCGTGGCGGTCGAGATCCTTGCTATGGGCCACGGCCACGATATCGGCCCGCGCCGGATCCGCGACCACCCGGATATCGCCCAGGCAGCGGGCACGGATCTGGGCATAGGCCAGCGGCTGGCGGTGGGCGTAATCCCCCAGAGCGGCGAAGGTGATCATGCCGGCCTCTCCGCGGGCGCCGCCGCCTCAGTCCGCGCCAAACAGGTCGCGGGTAAAGACCTTGTCGGCGACCCGGGCCAGCTCCTCGGTCTGACGGTTGGCGATGATCACGTCGCAGCTCCGCAGGAACCCGTCGAGATCGTGGCTCACCTCCGACCCGAAGAAGTTCTCCTCCTCAAGCGCCGGCTCGTAGACCACCACTTCGATGCCCTTGGCCTTGATGCGCTTCATCACCCCCTGGATCGAGCTCTGGCGGAAATTGTCCGAACCCGCCTTCATCACCAAGCGATAGATGCCCACGCGCCGTGGATTGCGGGCCAGAACCTGCTCGGCGATGAAATCCTTGCGCGTGCGGTTGGCATCGACAATGGCGCGGATGAGGTTCTGCGGCACCTCGGAATAGTTCGCCAGCAGCTGCTTGGTGTCCTTGGGCAGGCAGTAACCGCCATAGCCGAAGGAGGGGTTGTTGTAATGGCCGCCGATGCGCGGGTCGAGGCTGACCCCGTCGATGATCTGCCGGGTGCTGAGCCCGTGGCTGAGCGCGTAGCTGTCCAGCTCGTTGAAGAACGCCACCCGCATGGCGAGATAGGTATTGGCGAAAAGCTTGATCGCCTCCGCCTCGGAGGACTCGGTGAACAGCACCGGGATGTCCTCCTCCTCGGCGCCTTCGACCAGCAGATGCGCAAACCGCTCGGCGCGTTCCGAGCGCTCGCCCACGACGATCCGGCTGGGATGCAGGTTGTCGTAAAGCGCCCGCCCCTCGCGCAGGAATTCCGGGCTGAAGATCACCTGACCGGTGCCCATCTTCTCCGACAGCCCGCGGGTATAGCCCACCGGGATGGTGGATTTGATGATGATCGTGGCATCCGGGTTCAGCCGGGTCACCGTCTCGATCACCGTCTCCACGCTCGAGGTGTCGAAGAAATTGGTCTCCGGATCGTAATTGGTCGGCGTCGCCACGATCACGAATTCGGCCTCCGCGAACGCCTCCTCGGGATCGGTGGTGGCGGTCAGACCGAGCGGCTTCTCGGCCAGATAGGCCTCGAGCTCGGCATCGATGATCGGGCATTGGCGGGCATTGAGCATATCGACCCGCTCCTGGCTGATATCGAGGGCACGGACCTCGTTATGCTGGGCCAGCAGGACAGCGTTGGAGAGACCGACATAACCGATCCCTGCAACGGCGATTTTCGTTCCGGACATGAGGCGCCTTCTTCGTTGCGGCGTTTCGGAAGGCGGGCCGCCCTCGGGGGCCGGCCCGCGCATGTTCAACTGCGGGCGTAGACATCCTCGTAGCGGATGATGTCGTCCTCGCCGAGATAGGAGCCGGTCTGGACCTCGATCAGCACCATCGGCACCTTGCCGGGGTTCTCCATCCGGTGCACCGCGCCCAACGGGATATAGACGGACTGGTTCTCGGTGACCAGCCGCACGTCCTCGTCCACGGTGACCTGCGCCGTGCCCTCCACCACGATCCAGTGTTCGGACCGGTGGTGATGCGATTGCAGCGACAGCGCCGCGCCGGGATGCACCACGATGCGCTTGACCTGAAAGCGCCCGCCGACGATCAGGCTTTCATACCAGCCCCAGGGCCGGTAATCGCGCGGCAGCTGCACCGCCTGGCTGACCCCCTTGGCCTTCAGTGCCGAGACCGCTTCCTTGACCCGCTGGGCCTCGGCCTTCGGCGCCACGAGCACGGCGTCGGACATGGCGACGACCATCATGTCCTCGAGCCCGATGCCGACCACCTCCTGGCCCTCGGTCTCGGACCGCAGCAGCGTGCCGGAACAGTCGATGGCGGTGGCATGCTGCGAGCAGGCATTGCCGGTCTCGTCCTGCGGGCTTTCCATCCAGACCGCGTCCCAGCCGCCCAGGTCGGACCAGGCGTGGCCATAGGGCATGACCGCGAGGTTGTCGGCCTTTTCCATGATGGCATAGTCGATGGAGATGTCCTCGGCCCCGGCCCAGGCCTCCGGCGCGAGACGGGTGAAGCCGAGATCGGCCGTGGCGCCGGCCAGCGCCGCCTCCACCGCGGTCAGCAGCGCCGGGGCATGGGCGCCATAGGCCGAGATCAGGGTCTTGGCGGTGAACAGGAAAATGCCCGCGTTCCACAGGAAGTTGCCCGCCGCCAGCATCTCGGCGGCGCGCTCCGCGTCCGGTTTCTCGACAAAGCGGGCGAGGCTCTGCGGGGCCTCCGCCGCCGTATCGGCCCCCGCGGCCAGTTCGAGATAGCCATAGCCGGTCTCGGGCCGGGTCGGGGTGATGCCGAAGGTCACCAGATCGCCCGCCAGCGCGCGCGGCGCCGCCGCCTGCACCGCCGCGCGGAAGCGCTCGGCCTCGGGGATGACGTGATCGGAGGGCGCCACCAGCATCAGCGCCTCGGGATCCTGCTCCGCCAGCCACAGCGCCGCGGCAAGGATCGCGGGGGCGGTGTTGCGGCCCTCGGGCTCGATCAGGATGCCCTGCGGCCCCATCTCGACCGCGGCGAGCTGTTCGGTCACGATGAAACGGAACGGATCCCCGGTCAGCACCACCGGTGCCGAAAAGCCCGGACCGGACAGCCGCCGCGCGGACGCCTGAAACAGGCTTTCGTCGCTCATCAGCTTGGCGAATTGCTTGGGGTAGGACTTCCGGCTGAGCGGCCAGAGCCGGGTGCCGGAGCCGCCGCAGAGGAGGATGGGGGTGATCATCAGGCTGGTCCCTCGGTTATCGGATTTTTAAAAACCATGACATGGAACGGGAAGAAGCAACACTGCTTATCTTATCGATAAAATATCCGCATGACAGGCGGGATTGCGCAACATTGGCCGGTATGCGGGGCATCATGGCGATGACGGTGTAAGGGGCGCGGAACATCGCCCGCCCATCGGGCGATGCGACCGATCCGCCGCGCGGTTTCAGAAGCTTTCAGGAAACGCGAGATTGTAGACCCCGAAATTTTCAGGCCAGTTGTCCTTGGCGGAAACCCGCTGCATCGCAATAAGCTTTTTATTGTTCCTGATGCTGTCCTCAAAGGACTGGCGGTCCGCCATGCCATTCATGAACTGATTGGCGAGGTTGCCGCCATGAATGCATTGCATCCACCTGGCGCTTTCGATCGGAAAATACGCATATTGCAAGACGTCCTCGTGATTGATGTCATAAATATTCTTTCCGTCCCACTCTTCTCGGAACAGGCTCAGATAAGGCGAGCAGCTATAGTAAATCTCCTGGATGACATCGCCGTCTGTCCGGTAACCATGGGTAGCGACAATATAATCGAACGGCTGGCCGGCCTCGACCAGCCTGGTGACTTCGGCATTAACCTTTTCGATATAGTCGTCGGAAATAATATCATCGGAATCCGCGCGCGAAATCACGATATTCTTCAGGCCGGTGCTCCGTATGTATTCGACACCAGCTTCATACGGGGCGCCTTTCTTGGCAAAAACCGGCTGAACAAGATCGCTGTCGAAAGCGAAATGCTTTTCGTATGTCTCCGCATCACCCTCATCCAAAAGCAACACGAGCTTACGAGGGCGAACTGTCTGCCGGAGCGCGGATGTATAAATCGTATCACGGAGAATGCGATACCGGTGGATAAGCCACTTTTCCCGGTTTTCTTCGTCTCCATAGGCTTTCTTTTGCCATCCCGCCGATATTTTTAGGGAAAACCTCACAACAATAAAATTATTTATTTCCATTTCGTCACCTCTTCCCTTGGCGGGAAATATTATTGAATGCGGAGCTCTTCATCACACCGGCCCTGTCCGAAATCACGCGGGAACCTTGTGGAACCCGTCGGGCCAGAATTCCGCGACGGGGCAGCGTTTCATACTGGTCCGTTTCGGAGCTTGCCTGATCGCAGCTTCGAAGGCCTCCCGGTCAGCATCGACAGCACTGAAACTGTTGGCGATGTTCGTGCCGTGGATGTATTGCATCCAGCGTGCGTCGCTGACCGCAATATGCGAATGCTTGACCACATTTTCATGACCGATGCCGTAGACATTCGCGCCGTTCCACTCTTTCTCGAAGATGGTCAGGAACGGCGAGCAGCTATAGTAGGTCTCCTGGATATTGACGCCATCGCTTATGAACCCCCTCGTGGCGACGACATATTCGAAGCTTTCGCCCTTCTCCGTCGCCGTGCGGATGGCCGCGTTCACCTTCTCGAAGTAGTCCGTCGCCACAAGATCGTCGGAATCGCAGCGGGACACGGCGATATTCGTGAGGCCGCTTGCGGAAATACGATCGGCAACCTGCTCGTAATGGTTCCAGTTCTTCGAGAAGATCGGTTCGATCATCTCGTCGAGATCGTTCAGGCAGGCATGATAGAATTCCTCATCCCGTACATCGAGAAGCAGGAAAACCCTCTTCGGGCGAACGCTCTGCTCAAGAAGCGAGCGGTAGAGGGTCTCTTTGAAGATCCGCCCCCTCATTTCGAGCCAGCCATACCGGTTTTCTTCATCGCCATAGGCTTTTCTCAGCCACTCCTCCTTGAGGCGCAGAGAGAACCTTATGACGAGAAAATTGTTTATCTGCATGGTGGCCCTTTCAGAATCGTCTTGAATTTTGGCTGCCCCGGCGGATGACGCGCGCCGCGCGGGTCTCAGCCCTTCCTGCGGCGCGGTTGTCCGGTCCCCGGCATGGAGGTTTTATTTTCCGTCATGCCAGCTTACCAAGAGTTTTTCCGCAGGAAACTCCAACATTTTCCGAAGCTGCTCAGGTTTTCCGTTCCACTGACCGGCATCGATATATTCACCCGGCGGTGTGGAAAGAACTTTCAGCGCGCCGATATTGGACAGGCCGCCGTATTTCGCCATGCCGAACACGTGCACGCTCGCGAAATTTTCGGCCAGCAGACAGATGCCGTAGCCGAAGGTTCCGAACCCGAAGACCACATGCGTCGCTCCGAGAAGATAGCCGACATCCTCGGCCAGCGTTCCGCTCTGCATGCGCAATGGCAGCCCCTGCGCCGCCACATGTGCTTCGAGCGCGCCGATGCAGGGGTTGAGCCTGTCCTCGGAAACGATGCAGACGCGATCGATCAGCCCGCGCGCCCGCAGGTCGTCGAGAATGGTCGTATAATAGCTCAGAGGCGGCTGCACATAGCCCGGATGCGGGTTGGGAGAGAAGATATCCCCGGACCGGATGTGAAATACCAGTTCTGAGCTTCGCGACCGCCGCTCTTCGTCCGGAGTGTCCAGCAGCCCGAGATACGGGACGATGTATTTCTGGGCGATCTCGTATTGCCGGACGTTGGTCAGGCCTGCCTTGAGCTCCTGCCCGAAGACCTCCAGGCGGAAGAAATCCCCCTCCAGATAGAGACCGTCGGCTGCGGGCGAGCTGTCCGATATCAGCCGGATGCCGTCCTTCTCCACATCCGTCAGCGCGCCGCCCAGGCCGATCTCCGGAGCGACGATGTCGCGAACCCCGAGGTGCCGCGCCAGATATATGGCATTCACGATCTGGATCAGGTTGTTTCCAAACCGCCCGTAGCGGCGGATTTTCAGCCCGGCGATGCTGTCGTCGCGGGGCGAGCCCGCGGTCGTGAGACCATAGGGCGGCTTGCCGGGCGCCGCGCCCGCCGTTTCCGGCAGCAGCCGGGCCTCCTTCTCTCGGGCGAAATCGCTCAGGATCACATCGCGCCGGGTGGCCAAAAGCGCCACCGAATCCAGCGCCAGCCCATCCTGACCGGCCCCGCTCAGCCGCACATGCCGGGCGATGAGGGGGCCTGTTGCTGCCAGCCCAGACGGCGCGGTCCCGCAGGTGACCGTGTGCCAGTTCTGTGCGTCAAGAGACACGTCCAGCTGCGGCATCCGGTCGGGCGCCGGCCCCGCCATGGCGATCGCGATGGACTGCAGCGTCAGCGGCTGCAACAAGTCGATCTGCCACAGCGCGTGCTCCGCCCCTTCGCCGGCCGCCGCCGTGTGGATCCGGCCCCGTGCCGCCACGTCTATGAGGTCATCCATATCGAGCATGTCGCGTTCTGGCGAGCCGGCGACGGTCAAAGCCGCAGCCCTTCGGCCTCTTTGAACCATTCATAGGTTTCCCGAACGCCCTCCTCGAGCGGGATGCGGGCGCTCCAGCCCATATCCGCCAGCCGGGTGACATCCATCAGCTTGCGCATGGTGCCGTCGGGCTTGCTCGGATCGTTGGCGATGCGCCCCGTATAGCCCGTGACCTTCGCCACCATCCGCGCCAGATCCATGATCGAGATATCGGTGCCGGTGCCGACATTGATATGGCTCAGCATCGGCTCGGTATTGGCCTCGTAGGTCGCCTTGTCGAGATCGAGCACGAAGAGCGAGGCCTCGGCCATGTCATCGACATGCAGGAATTCGCGCATCGGCTTGCCCGAGCCCCAGATCACCACCTCTTCGGTGCCGTTCTGCGCCGCCTCGTGGAAACGGCGGATCAGCGCGGGCAGCACATGGCTGTTCTCGGGGTGGAAGTTGTCGCCCGGCCCGTAGAGGTTGGTCGGCATGACCGAGCGATAATCGACCCCGTATTGCCGGTTGTAGCTCTCGCAGAGCTTGATGCCGGCGATCTTGGCGATGGCATAGGGCTCGTTGGTGGGTTCCAGCGTGCCGGTGAGCAGCGCATCTTCCTTCATCGGCTGCGGCACCGCCTTGGGATAGATGCAGGAGGAGCCGAGCTGCAGGAGCCGCGTGACCCCGGCGGCGAAGGCCTGATGGATCACGTTGCACTCGATCATCAGGTTTTCGTAGATGAATTCCGCCGGATAGGTGTTGTTGGCATGGATGCCGCCCACCTTGGCGGCGGCGAGGATCACCACATCGGGCGTTTCGGCCTCCATGAAGCCGCGCACCGCGTCCTGGCTGGTCAGATCGAGCTCCGCATGGGTGCGGGTGATCAGGGTCAGGTCCTCACCGGCCTCCTTACGGGCCTGAAGACGGCGCAGGATCGCGCCGCCGACCATGCCCCGATGTCCTGCGATATATATTTTCATTGCAATGGCCCGTTTCATGAATGCGGCCCGGCGGGCCGCGATATTGCGTTCAATGCGACTGGAAATCCCGCTGCAACGGATACTCGTCGACGGCAGCTGTGTATCCCAGTCTCGAACAGACTGTGTGATAAAGCTCGGAATCGGCCGCCTCGGCGGCGAGGTCGGGGGCGATGCTGCGCCGCGTCCTGAGATGGATGTCTGCGCTCCTGCGACCGGAATCCCCCGACAGCTTGATGTTCTGGAAGTCCTCCAGGAAATTCTCGTTGAACGGCAGGGCCAGCCTCTCGCAGATCTGACCGAGGGTTTCCGCCGGTTTCAGGCAGAAATCCTCGTATCGCCAGAGGCCGACCTCGCGGCGCTCGCAGTAATCGAGAAAGGCCATCAGCTTCGTGCAATAGATCTCGAAGGAATTCTGTATCCCCCCGGCCCATTTGTTCTTGAGCATCGCCGCAAAGGCATCGACGGGATGCCGCACCGTGGCAACGCTCAGGGTGTCGTAGCCCAGCACCTTCAGCGCCTCCAGCAACTCGGATTCATGCACTCCGCCGGGGCGGAAGAAGCTGCTATGGGTATGATCCCGGAGGCAGATCGGCCGCTTCGCCTGATCGGAGATCCTGGCCAGCAGACGCATCTGGTCGCCGAAGAACTCCATCCGGTACTGCTTGGTCATGTTCCGGTACTGCGCCTGAAGCTGGCTGAGCAGGTCCAGCGGCGCGAACTTGATATCGTTATACGGCGCCAGCGGGTTGACCTCGGACAGGAAAAAGCTGTCGCCGCAGACCGCGATACATTTGGAGACCACCGTTCCGCCCGAGCAGGCGAAATGATGGATCGTGCGTACCGGAGAGTGATGGACTTCCATGCGGCGCCCTTCCTAGTGCTCGACCGAGATCGGCAGCTCGAAACCGCTCTCTTTCAGCAGCGCGTGGCGTTTGGCGGTCTTGAGATCCTCCGCCACCATCTCGGCGCACATTTCCTGGGCGGTGATCTCGGGCACCCAGCCGAGCTTTTCCTTGGCCTTGGCCGGATCGCCCAGCAGCGTTTCCACCTCGGCGGGGCGGAAATAGCGCGGATCGATGCGCATGATCACATCGCCCGGCTTCACCGCCGGCGCGATCGCGTTGTCCACCGATTTCACCGTGGCGATCTCGTCCACACCCTCGCCGGAGAATTCCAGCTCGATGCCCAGCTCCTTCGCGGTCCAGTCGATGAACTCGCGCACGGAATACTGCACGCCGGTGCCGATGACGAAATCCACCGCCTCGTCCTGTTGCAGCATCATCCACTGCATGCGGACGTAATCCTTGGCGTGGCCCCAGTCGCGCAGGGAGTCGATATTGCCCATGAACAGGCAGGGTTCGAGACCCATGGCGATATTGCTGAGACCGCGGGTGATCTTGCGGGTCACGAAGGTCTCGCCACGGCGCGGGGACTCGTGGTTGAAGAGGATGCCGTTGCAGGCATAGATGCCATAGCTCTCACGGTAGTTCACCGTGATCCAGTAGGCGTACATCTTGGCCACCGCGTAGGGCGAGCGCGGGTAGAAGGGGGTGGTTTCCTTCTGCGGGATCTCCTGAACGAGCCCGAAGAGTTCGGAGGTCGAGGCCTGGTAGAACCGGGTCTTTTTCTCGAGGCCGAGGAAGCGGATCGACTCCAGCAGGCGCAGCGTGCCGATGCCGTCCACGTCGGCGGTGTATTCCGGCGCCTCGAAGCTGACCGCCACATGGCTCTGGGCCCCGAGGTTGTAGACCTCGTCGGGCTCCACCTCGCGCATGATGCGCGTCAGGTTGGAGGTGTCGGTCAGATCGCCGTAATGCAGCTTGAAATTCTGGTTGGTGACATGCGGATCCTGATAGATGTGGTCCACCCGGCCGGTGTTGAACAGCGAGGCCCGGCGCTTGATGCCGTGCACCTCATAGCCTTTTTCCAGCAGGAACTCTGCGAGATAGGAACCGTCCTGCCCGGTCACCCCGGTGATCAATGCTTTTTTGGTCATCTTATGCCCATCAATTCCTGTCGCCGGCCAGCGCGCGCGGCGCGTGCACGTCATCGCGACGCTTGTTTTTAGATATTCGGCGGCAATGAAACGAAACTTCGCCACATACGCGCAGCGATGACTACAAAAGCAAAACGCACAAGACAAGCAAGGCTGTCGTTTCGCAGGCGGGTTGTTGCGGGGCGGGCGCCCCGGCGGGGGCCGGCAAGCGCCCCGAAACCCGGCATCCCGGGGGCCGCAGAGCGCCCTTCTGCCGGCCCGCTAGCCGCGTCGCAGAAACCCGTTGCGGCGTCATTGATTCGATGTATAACGACCGGGTGTTTCCTTTCGGTTCCTCTTCTGGCCCTCAGGCGGGTGCCTTAGTTCGGTCTTGTTTTCCTTTATTTTGCAATTGGTTGAGGTTTTCCCCCTCGACCGTTTATACCCCGGCTCTGGAACCGTCAGCAAGTTTATCGCGCAGCATTCGGACAGGCCCAAAACCGTCATGAAAAAAGCCATTCATCTTTATACGCCCTACTATCTTTCCGACGATCACGAGCGCCAGAAAGAGCTCGATCTCTGCCTGAAGAAGAACGTCGAAACCAAGGAAGTGGACCGCATCTTCCTGATGGTCGATGACGGCCACGAACCGCCGATCAAATCCGACAAGATCACCGTCCTGCCGATCCCGGCGCGCCCGACCTATCGCGACTGGCTGGACCTGACCGAGCGCCACAGCACCGGCGCGCTCTCGGTACTGGCCAATTCCGACATCTATCTCGACAAGACCGTGACCGAGCTGCACAAGGTCTTCGACGCCTCCGGCCATGCCCTCGCCGCGATCAGCCGCTACGAGATCGAAGGCGACAAGATCACCATGCACAAGAACCCGCAATGGTCGCAGGACGTGTGGGTGGTGGACGGCACCGTGCCCGTGCCCGACCAGATCAAGCAGAAGATGACGATCCCGCTGGGCGTGCCGCGCTGCGACAACAAGATCGGCTATGTGTTTTCGGTGCATGGCTACGACATCTTCAACCCCTGCAAGTTCGTGCGCACCTATCACCTGCACGAGACCCAGCTGCGCGCCTATGACAACCATGTCGACAAGCGTATCCTCGGCGGCATCGCCTGGGTGTACCCCTCCGAGACGATCACCGAACCGTCCAAGATGGTGTTCGACGTCTGGACGCTGAAGCCCGAGCCGGTGGAGCGGATCAAGGTCAACGACACGATCATCGTCAAGGAGAAGCAGGGTCTCGGCCAGCCCAAGCGCAAGAAAAGCGATCTGATCGTCGCCTACGACCACAACTGGCAGTTCCCCGCGATCACCGAGCAGCATGCCTTCAACATGCTCAGCGAACGGCTGGACGCCCGCCACGCCGATGGCCGGGTGCTGTATTTCGCCTTTCCCTGGGCGACGCTGATCGACAACCTGCTGCACAACAAGAAGAACCCGGAGAAGACCGCCTTCCTCAAGCAGAAGCTGCTCTCCTTCAAGCCGCGGCTCGCAGCGGCCGAGACCGTCGTGACCACCTGCCAGCACATCCACATGCTGCGTTTTCAGAGCCTCTTCGACGAGATGGGGATCACCGACATCTTCTGGTCCCACGCGGTCAAGACCCAGCCGGCCCTGCCCGAACACAAGGGCATCGCGCTGCATCCTTTCCCGCTCTACCCGGTGCAGGCCAAGGACATCTGGAACGAGCCGCCGCTGCGCAAGAAGCACCTCTATTCCTTCGTCGGCGCCAAGGCGAACCAGTATTACCTGACCCAGTCGCGCAACATCATCATCGACGAGCTGACCAAGACCAATACCGGCCTGATCGTCGGCAACGACACCTGGCATTACAACAAGGTGGTCTACGATTATCAGGTGCGCGGGCTGGCCGACAAACCCGACGCGCTGGTCGACAACAAAGCCTCGGACAATTTCAAGCAGATCCTGCGCGAAAGCGTCTTCTCGCTCTGCCCCTCCGGCACCGGGCCGAACTCGATCCGGCTTTGGGAATCCATCGGTCTGGGCTCGATTCCGGTGATCCTCGCCGACAATCTCGCGCTGCCGGGCAATCCCGCGCTCTGGGAGCAGGCGGCGGTGTTCTGCAAGGAGGACAAGGCCAGCATTCTCAAGCTGCCCGGGGTCCTCAAGAAGATCCATGCCGATCCCCAGATGCTGCAGCGCAAGCGCCATGCCATGGCGCAGATCTGGAAACTCTACGGAATCGAGAATTTCGTTCACGACATCCAGAAGCTGATCCTCGAAAGATCCCAGGACGCGGCGCAGCGCCCCGCGCGCGCCGCAGCCGCCGCGGCTCCCGCGCCGGCCTCCGGACCGCTGAGCCTCAACAGCATCACCACGGATATCCTGCTGACGCCGGAAAAGGCCAAGGCCCGGCTCAAAAAGGAAAAGCCGCTGATCCAGGACCTGCTGGGAAAGGCCAGCGCGGCGCAGAAGGATATCTTTGCGCGCGCGCTGGAGACACGCAATCTGAAGACCGATTGGGACCAGGCCTAACACCATGCGCATTCACATTATGGGCCGGCATGCGCATCGCACGCCGTTCGCCTACGAGCCCTACAAACGCCTGTTCCGGCAGCGCTTCGACTATGTCGACACGCCCGAAAAGGCGGATGTCATCCTGTTCGGCTATGTGCTGAACATCGACGAGAACGCCGAGGAGCTGGCCAGGCTGGTCAAGGCCAACCCCGCCCTGCGGCTGGTGGTGGTCTCCGAGGAGCCGCTCTGGGACACGACCAACAGCGGCGATTTCCGCAAGCGGCACAATATCCGCAAGACCGGCGACCACGCCTTTGCGTTCTCCGCCATCAACCACCACACCTCGAAGGTCTACGAGTTCCGCTCGCTGCCCTATTTCCTGACCACCGAAGACGAATACTACCTGCGCTACGCCTATGAGTTCGGCCGCAATGCCGCCATGGCACCCGGGGCCTTCGCCGAGATCTGGAAACAGGCCGGCATCCGCTATGCGTTCTTTGCCGAGAACCGCGATCTGGTGAAGAAATACAGCATCGCCCACCCCGATATCGAGACCTACGGCCTCTCGGTCTACCGCACCGACGTCGCCAAGGCGATGCCCGACAAGGGCACCATGCGGGTCGGTCAGGGCTGGGGCGCCAAGGTCACCCGCCAGGAGCTGCCCGACTGGCATCTGGACAAGCTGCTGACGCTTCAGGGCAAGAGCTATATCGTCTCGGCCATCGAGAACACCAGCCAGCGCAACTACATCTCGGAAAAGATCTTCGACGCCTATGCCTGTCGCGGCCTGCCGCTGATCTGGGCCCCGGCCTCGCATCGCATCCACGAATTCGCGCCGGCGGGCTCCTGCCTCAACCTCTTCGAGCTCTCCCCCGCCGATGCGGCCAAGAAGATCACCGGATTCAAGCCGACCGCCGCCACGTTCGAGGCCTATGCCGAGGCGCAGGCCGGGCTGTACGAGCGCTTCCGCAAATTCGACGATTTCCTCGACGAACGCATCGGATTTTACGAGCGGTTGTCCGACGAGCTGACGGCGATCGTCGAGGAGAAACCCGCCCCCCTGCCCTGACGTGACTCGGCGCATGCAGCACTGGCGCAAGGGTTTTTAACCCGGTAGGAAGGTCTTCAGGCGACCGTTCCGCCCAGAAAGACCTTGTTTAAGAGAGACGACGCTTCATGTGCCCACCGTCCGATCAGGCGCCGTCCCGGCCCGGCACCAAGCCCCTCCGGATCGCGTACATGGCCGGCATAGACCGAGAGCGCTGCCAGGCCCGGTTCCGGCAGAGCGCCGACCGGGCGCTCGATGTCTTCGCCTTTTCGCCGGAGCGCTGCGCCGAGGCGCTGGCGGCAGGCGAGCCGCTGGTCATCCTGCACCGCAACGCGCGGCATTTCCTGCAATCCGCCCTGAGGGACGGGCGCTCCGCGAGCGACGGTCTGGCGGAATGGCAGGAGGCCTGCTCCCAGATCCTCGCAACCTGGCGCCAGGCGCGCCGCAACGTGCTGCTGCTCGAGGAGGCGGCGCTGCTGCGGAGCGAGGCCGGGGCGCTGACCCGGCTCACCGCGCTGCTCGGAGCCGAGGCGCTGACCGAACCGGCGGAGATGCCGGAGGCCGCCTCCGACATCTTCGCCCTGCTGGCGGACCAGGCCCTCGCCGCCGCGCCGGAGGCCGCCGCGCTGGACATGGATCTGGAGGCCAGCAGCCTGCCCGCGCCACAGCGCGTGCCCTCGCTTGCGGAGGTCGACGCCGCGGTCCGGGCCTGGCAGGCGCTGAACGAGACGACCGCCATGCTTCAGGCCGGCAAGGCCGATGCGGAGGGCCGGGCGGATGCGATCGCCGCCGAACGCGACCTGCTGCTCGGCCATGTCGCAGAGCTGCATGACGAGGTGCTCGGCCAGTCCGGCACCGCCGACACCCTGCGCCGCCAGCTGCTGGAGGCCAACGGGTCGGTGGAGACCTGGAAAAAGACCCTCGCCAAGGCAGAGACGCGCTTTGCCGAAGCCCTCGCCCAACAGGAGCGCAGCCAGGCGCAGCTGAGCGCCGAGCGCGACCTGCTGCTCGGTCATATCGCCGAACTGCATGCCGAGGTGCTCGGCCAGTCCGGCACCGCCGACACCCTGCGCCGCCAGTTGCTGGAGGCCAACGGGTCGGTGGAGACCTGGAAAAAGACCCTCGCCAAGGCAGAGACACGCTTTGCCGAAACCCTCGCCCAACAGGAGCGCAGCCAGGCGCAACTGAGCGCCGAGCGCGACCTGCTGCTCGGTCATATCGCCGAGCTGCAACGCGAAACCGAGGCAAAGGAGCAGCAGCTGCGCGACCGGGCGGAGGACATCGCCGGGCTGACGGCGGAGCGCGCCGCCCTGCGCGAGAGCGGCGACCGGCAGCGTCGCGACATGGCCGACGACATGACCCGGAAACTGCACGCCGCGCGGCAGACCGTTGCCCGGCAGGAGACCGAGCTCACCGAGCTGTCTGCCGAACTGGCGAAACTGCGGCAGGACGGCGCCCAACAGCGTCAGGTACAGTCCGACGAGATGGTGCGCAGGATCCAGAACGCACAGAGCGAAGCCGAGACCGCCCGGCAGACCGTCGCGGAGCTGGAATCGGCGCTGGCATCGCTCACCGCGCAAAACGCCCATCATGCCGCGCAGGCCGCCGCGCTTGCAAAAGAGCTGGACAGCGCCCGCGACCATTGGGACGGGATCCTGAAACAGGCCGAGCAGCGCGAACTGGCGCTGCGCCAGAGCCTCGAGGATCTCTCGAAGGAATATGGCAAGCTGCTCGCCTCGCGGTCCTGGAAGATCACGGAACCGCTGCGTGCCGCCAACACTCTGCTGGGCCGCACCAAACACAAGGAACACTGATCCCGTGGCCGTTTCTCCGGACGACGCTCCTTTCGGGAGCATCCTGCATCTGGGCTCCGGCCCGCTCCTGGACCTGGCCGATTGCAAGGCCCGGACGGACACGCAGATCGCCATCGTCGAGGCCGATCCGGCGCGGGTGCGGGATCTCGAGCGGCAGACCGGCGATGCGGCGCATATCCGGATCCTGCACGCCGCCCTGGCCGCGGAGGACGGAGAGGCCGATCTCCGGGTCTTCAATATCCCCGCCCTGTCCAGCACCGCCGACCCGACCGGCCTGCAAGAGCTGTATCCCGGCTTCCGCATCCTGCGCCGCCCCTCGGTGCCGGCGATGACGGCGCAGAGCCTGATAGACAGCCTGGCCCCCCTGCCCGAGCCGCGCCGGCTGGTTCTCGATGCCCCGGGCGCCGATGCCGGGTTTCTCGCCGCGTTGCAGGCGCTGGATCTTCTGGCGGGCTTCTCCCGGATCGACATCCGCACCAGCCAGGAGGCGCTGTTTGCCGATGGTCAGACCATGGCCGCGCTGAGCGAGCAGCTGACCGGCCAGGGGTTCACCGTTCTGGAAACGGATCTGTCCGATCCGGACTGGCCGGTCCGGCGCTTCGGGATCGACCGTCAGGCGCGTGCCGCCGCCGCCCTGGAACAGCAGCTCGCGGAGCAGCGGGAGCATGTGGCGGCGCTCGAGGCCGCCGCCGCGAAACGCGACAAAGATGTCGACACGCTGGAAACCGCCCTCAAGGATCTGACCGCAACCGCGGACTGGCGCGCCAAGCGCATCAAGGAACTCGAAGAAGACGCCGCCCGGGCGGCCAAGGAGGCCAAAACCCGCATCGATACGCTGGAAACATCCCTCAGGGATCTGACCGCCACCGCGGACGCGCGCGCCAAACGCATCAAAGAGCTGGAAGCTGGCGCCACCGAGACCGCCCAGACACTTGCGGATCGCGAACAGGCCCTCAAGGATCTGACCGCCACCGCGGACTGGCGTTCCAATCGCATCAAGGAGCTCGAGGACGACGCTGCCCGGACGGCCAAGGAGGCCGAGGGCCGCGAGGCCGCACTCGCGGCGCGGATCGACGAGCTGACCGGGGATGCGGAAGCCCGCGCCACCCGGATCGCCGAGCTCGAGGCGGCCGCCGTCACCGCCGCCGCGGAGACCGAAACCCGCGAGACCGCGCTCACGGCACAGATCGACGAGCTGACCCAGACGGCCGAGACCCGCACCAAGAGGATCGCCGAGCTCGAGGCCGCCGCCAGCGACCGGCAGAAACGTCTCGACACGCTCGAAGCCGAGCACCGGACGCTCACCGAGACCGCGGAAACCCGCGCCAAGCGCATCAAGGAGCTGGAACAGAAGGCCACCGAGACCGCCAAGACGCTTGCGGACCGCGAGCAGTCCCTCAAGGACCTGACCGCCACCGCGGACTGGCGCGCCAAGCGCATCAAGGAGATCGAAGACGAGGCCAGCCGCGCCGCCAAGGACGCCGAGACCCGCGAACAGACGCTCGGCGACAAGATCGCAGCACTGGAAAAGCAGGCACAGCAGCGCGAAGCACAGTACCGTCAGGGCAAGACCGATCTGAGCCTGGCGCTGCGGATGCAGACGATCTGCGGCAACGATCTGCGCGACTTGCAGCAAAGTCATGCCGCCTTGCAGGAACAAAAGGCCCAGCAGGACCGGCTGATCGCCCTGCTCGCCGCACGGCTCGAAGACGCCTCGCAGCATCTCAAGGCGCTGTCGCTCACGGAGCCGCCCGCGCAAGAGACCGGCACCGCGCCGCAGATCCCGGAGGAGCGCAAAACCGCGCCGAAACGCAAGAGCGCCGCCAAGCGCAAACCCGCGACACGGGCGAAAAAGGCGAAATGACCGCGAGCGACAGTCAATATGACAGGCTCCGCCAGGAGCTAGACGAGGCGGCGCAGCTGATCCGCAGCCATGCGGGCCCGCAGGAGCGCGGCACCGGCACCGCCCCTGCCCTGCCGTTGCAGAGCCTGCTCGACCAGCTGCACCAGCTCCAGGCACAGACCGAGGCGCAGAATGCCGCCCCGATCCGGTTGCTCAAGCATTTCGCCTGCACCGGCGGCACGATCATCTCGAAATGCCTGGCGGCGATGCCCAATGCGGTGCTGCTCAGCGAGATCGATCCGCTGAGCGTGAACCATATGACGACCCCGTCGAAATTCGCCCCCACCGATCTCATCAAGCAGATGCGCTACGGGCGCCAGGGGATTTCCGACGCGTTGGCCGTCGAGATCTTTCTCGGCGGGCTGGCGCCGCTGCACGCGGCGCTGAAGCGCGCGGGCCAGCGCCTGATCCTGCGCGAGCATTCCCATTCGCATTATTGCACCGCCGCCGACTGGCGCGCGCGGCCCGCCGTGCAGGAGATGCTGTCACGGGACTATGCCGTGCTGCCGCTGATCAGCGTGCGCCATCCGATGAGCTCGTTCCTGTCGCTGAAAGCCGCCGGCTGGATCCAGTTCGCGCCGGCGACCCTGGAGGAATATGCCCGGCGCTACCTCGCTTTCCTCGACGACAACGCCACCTGCCCGATCGTCTATTACGAGGATTTCGTCGATACGCCGGAAACCGTGCTGGAAAATATCTGCCGCAGCCTCGAGCTGCGCTACGACGCGCAGAGTTCGGCGCTGGTCATGGCGATCCACATGTCCGGCGACAGCGGCCGCTCCAGCGACGAGATCGCCGCCCGCCCGGCACGGGACATCCCCGATGAGATTGCCGAGCAGAGCGCCACCAGCCCGGCCTATGCCGAGCTGTGCAAGCGCCTGCGTTACCCGCCGCTGCCCGGCTGAGCCTAGCCCTTCAGCAGCCCCAGAAGATACTCGCCATAGGCGTTCTTGCGGAACTTCGCGGCCCGCTCCTCCAGCGCGGCGGCGCTGATCCAGCCCTGATCGAAGGCGATCTCGTCGGGGCTGCCGGTCTGGAGACCCTGGCGATGCTCCAGCGTGCGTACGAAATTGCCCGCATCGAGCAGCGAGCCATGGGTGCCGGTGTCGAGCCAGGCATAGCCGCGGCCCATCTGCTGCACGGTCAGTGCGCCCTCGGCCAGATACATTTCCAGCAGCGTGGTGATCTCCAGCTCGCCGCGCGCCGAGGGCGTGACCTCCCGCGCCCGGTGCGGCGCCGTGCCGTCGAGGAAATACAGCCCCGTCACCGCATAGGAGGACGGCGGCACCTCGGGCTTTTCGATGATCTCGGTCACCTGCCCATCGGCATCGAAGGCCACCACACCGTAGCGTTCCGGATCGGCGACCCGGTAGCCGAAGACGGTGCCGCCCGCGCCCTGCACATCGGCATCGCGCAGCAGCGCCGACAGGCCGTGGCCGAAGAAGATATTGTCGCCGAGCACCATGGCGCTCGGGGCGCCGGCCAGGAACTCTTCCGCCAGGAGATAGGCCTGGGCCAGGCCATCGGGGCTGGGCTGCACGATATAGGTCAGCGACAGCCCCCATTGCGAGCCGTCGCCCAGCGTGCGCTGGAACTGTTCCTGATCCTGCGGCGTGGTGATCACCGCAATCTCGCGGATCCCGGCCAGCATCAGCACGCTCAGCGGATAATAGATCATCGGCTTGTCGTAGACCGGCAGCAGCTGCTTCGAGACGCCGATGGTGATCGGGTAAAGCCGGGTGCCCGAGCCGCCCGCCAGAATGATGCCCTTGCGTTGGGTCATGGGTCTGTCCTTCTTTGTTGCGGTCAGGAAGTCTTCAGTGCGCCCAGCTCGTCGAGGATCGACCGCAGCCCGGACCGCCAGTCCGGACGGGCGATGCCGAAAACGGACTCGGTCAGGCTGTTGTCCATGCGCGAGTTCAGCGGTCGCGCCGCCGGGGTGGGATAGGCGCTGGTGGGAATGTCCTCCACCGCGCAATCCAGCCCGGCCAGGGCGAAGATCTCGCGCGCGAACCCGGCCCAGCTCACATCCGGCGCACCGGAGAAATGATAGCTGCCGCTCTTGTCCGGATCGGCCGCGAGCTGCCCGGCGATCTCCAGGCAGGCGGCGGCGATATCGGCGGCGCAGGTCGGCCCGCCCACCTGATCGGCCACGATGGTGAGCCGGTCGCGCTCGGCGCCGAGCCGCAGCATGGTCTTCACGAAATTATGGCCATGGGCAGAGACCACCCAGGAGGTGCGCAGGATCGCATGTGCCCCGCCGGCGGCGCGGATCGCCTCTTCGCCGGCACGTTTCGTCCGGCCATAGGCGCCGAGCGGACCGGTGGGGTGATCCGGCGCGAAGGGGGTCTCTCCGGTCCCGTCGAAAACGTAATCGGTGGAGATATGCACCAGCGGGATGCCCTTGGCCGCCGCCGCGCGGGCGATGGCGCCGGGGGTGTCGCCATTGACCAGCCGCGCGCGCGGCTCGTCCTCCTCGGCCTTGTCCACCGCGGTATAGGCCACCGCATTGATCACCGCCCGCGCATCGCTGGCGGCGACGAGGGCCGCGCAGGCCTCAGGGTCGGTGAAATCCGCCGTGTCGCGGCCGTGCACTTCGAGCGTCTGCCCGGCCGCATCTGCGGCCCGGCGCAGCTCGCGGCCGACCTGTCCGGTCTCTCCGAAGACGAGAAACGTCATCGCATACTCCCTGCCTGTCAGGCCTTGGTGCCGATCCGCGTCCCGACGCCGTCACGGCTTTGCAGCGGGCGCCACCAGGCTTCGTTGTCCAGATACCAGCGCACGGTGCGCTCCAGCCCCTCCTCGATGGTGACGCTGGGCCGCCAGCCCAGTTCCGTGCGGATCCGGGTCGGGTCGATCGCGTAGCGCGCATCATGACCCGGGCGGTCGGTGACGAAGGTGATCTGCGCCGTGTAGGACGCGCCGTCGGCGCGCGGGCGCAGCCGGTCGAGAATGGCGCAAAGCGTCTCGACCAGCTCGAGATTGCTGCGTTCGTTCTCGCCGCCGATATTGTAGGAGCGGCCCACCGCGCCGCGGCCGAGCACGGTCAGCAGCGCATCGGCGTGATCCTCGACATACAGCCAGTCGCGCACGTTGGAGCCGTCGCCGTAGATCGGCAGCGACTTGCCCGCCAGCGCGTTGAGGATGATCACCGGGATCAGCTTTTCGGGGAAATGGTAGGGGCCGTAATTGTTCGAGCAATTGGTCAGCACCACCGGCAGCCCGTAGGTCTCGTGCCAGGCGCGCACCAGATGGTCCGAGCTGGCCTTGGAGGCGGAATAGGGAGACCGCGGATCGTAGGGGGTGTCTTCGGTGAACTGCACCTCCGGATCGGCGGGCAGCGAGCCGAAGACCTCGTCCGTGGAGATATGATGGAAGCGGAAGCTCTCCGGACGGCCCTTGCGCTCCCAGAGCGCGCGGGCCGATTGCAGCAGGTTGTAGGTGCCCATCACATTGGTCTCGATGAACACGCCCGGCCCGTCGATCGAGCGGTCGACATGGGATTCCGCGGCCAGATGCATCACGGCATCGGGCGCATGGCGGGCCAGGCAGGCCTCGACCGCCGCCGCATCGCGGATATCGGCCTGTTCGAAACTGTAGAGCGGGCTGTCGGCGACCGAGGCCACATTGTCCAGACAGGCGGCATAGGTCAGCGCGTCGAGATTGACCACCTCATGTCCCTGCGCCACCGCCTGGCGCACCACAGCCGATCCGATGAACCCGGCCCCGCCGGTGACCAGAAGCTTCATGCCGCGCGCCCCTCATAGAGGAACGGGCTTTCGAACCCGTCCAGCGCCGGGGCCCGCTCGTCCTTTTCCGACAGTACCGGAGTGATGCCGTCCAGCGGCCAGTCGATGCCGCAGCTGTCCCAGCGCACCGCGCCGTCGCAGTCGGGCGCGTAATAATCGGTACATTTGTAGATGATCTCGGTATCGGGCTCGAGCGTCATGAACCCGTGCAGGAACCCCGCCGGCACCCAGAGCTGGCGGCCGTTCTCGAAGCTCAGCTCGGCGCCGGTCCACTGCCCGTAGGTCGGCGAGCCGCGGCGGATATCGACGGCGACGTCGTAAAGCCGGCCCTTGCCGCAGCGCACCAGCTTGCCCTGCGCATGCGGCGGCGACTGGAAATGCAGCCCGCGCACCGTGCCGACCGTGGCCGAGAAGGAATGGTTGTCCTGGACGAATTCCGGCATGTCCAGCCCGGCATCGGCCAACCGCTTCTTGTTCCAGCTTTCAGAAAAAAACCCCCGGTGATCACCAAAGCGCGCGGGGGTCAGGAGGAGCACCCCCTCGAGGGCGGTCTGTTCGATCTGCAAAGCCTGTCTCGCTATGTTTGATTTGGCATAAATTCGCCTTCGGCTTAGCAATCCGGCCCCTTAATGTCACCCCTGCATTTTCCCCCTCAGGCGGAACCGCGCTTGGCCAGCCAGCCCAGAAATGCCTTGTCCGGCGACTGCAGACGGAGCGCGCCGCGGGCGCGCCAATGTGCCAGCCATTCGGCTTGCAGGGCATAGACATCCGCCCCCGGATTGCGCTCCCGCGCCGTGTCCAGCGCCGCGGGGCTGAGCTGCGGCGCCTCCCCCGGCAGAATCACCGTGTCGCGGCGGGAAAAGCGGATCAGATCCCCCGGCGCCTCGGAAAGCGCGTAATCGGGCAGGAGATCGGCGGCAATCATGTCGCGCAGCATCTTGCGGAAGACCCGGCGCGGCGAGGCGCTGCCGGATTTCTTCAGCAGCGTCTCGACCGAGACGGTCCATTCCGCCTGCCGGCCGCAATGTTTGCGCGCCAGCTCGTAGATCCGCCGCTCCAGCGGTTTGCGCAGGCGGAAATAATCGCGGCTGAGAGTGAGCACCGATTTCGCCTGAACCGCGCGGAACAGCCATTCCGACAGCGTGACCATGACGCTGATCATCCGCCCGCCGCGGCTGCGCCGCACGATCTGCCAGCTCTCGATCAGACCGAAGCCCGAGGTCACCTCTTGGCCGCCGGTCTCGTAATTGGTGGTGATGCGGGTGCCCGCCAGCCGTTCCAGCGCGTCGCGCAGCCGCTTGTAGCCATCCCCCGAGGTCTCGCGGTTGGTGGCCACCAGAAGGTCATGCGCCTTGAGATGCACCTGGCGGGAAATCTCGCGCCCCGCATTGAGCGCCGCCATCAGCTGGCTGATGCAGTAGATCAGCACATCCTTGTCATGGATGGTCGCCAGACCGCGCAGCGAGGGGATGACCTGAATCGCCACGCCATTATGCAGATAGGACAGGATACGGCGGTCGGGCCGGGTCGACAGCGAGAACATCGGATGTTCCATCGAGCCCATGTCGTCCTTCGGCGCCGCGTCGAAGATATCGCAGACGAAAAAATCCGCCGTGGGATGGTGATCGGGCAAAAGCCCCCCTGCCGCCATGTCAGCCCAATTCCGTTTGCCTGCTGCCTGCCTGTCATCGCCGCGCCCCGGGTTGGCTCCCGTATTCTGCAACGAATCCGCTTCGTGGTTTCAGTGACGCCCAACATAGATTTATCCACAGGCTGCGTCCAGCAGCGCGCCCGGTCAGCGCGTGGTTTCGGAATCGCTCTGGCGTGGTTTCAGAGTCGCTGCAACGTGGTTTCAGAGTCGGCTTCTCCGCATCCGGCCCTCGAATGACCTTGAAATACAGGGGGTTTCCGCCGCAGGCTCATCCCGTAACGTAAAAATAACAGAACATAACAACAAAAAAATTCCAGGATCGCAGCATCAGGACACAAAGCCCCGCTCGGCACGCTGCATTTAACACATTGATTTAAAAACGTAATTTCTGATATCAGAAAAGAATGTGCGCAAAATTCTTTTATGTCACGCGTTTCACGGTATAATGCTGAAAAAGCGGTACATGAGGCAGAGAATGGCGCAGGATCCAATCGACCTTCCCCCCTATTTCAACATCCGCCCAGACACCGCGCTCGACGAGTTGACCGCGCCGGTGGGTGCAGGGGATTTCGCGCAGATCGCGGGGCGCTGTCATCAGGGCTGTGCCGATCTTGCCAGCCGTGGGCTCGACGAAGGCGGAGAAAAGACGCTGCGTCGTTTTTCCACCTGGGAGATCACCCGCTATCTTATCCCCGTGGCCCAGGCGCATTTCCGGCGCGTGCTACGCCAGAACCCGCATCTGCCCCAGGGGATGTCGGAAACCGAGGGCGGGGCAAAATGGTTCACTCTCGACGAGGTGCTGACCCTGCGCGCGCATTTCGCCGCCGAAGGATCCAAGGCCAAGGAATACCGTCCCTACCGGCCCGAGACCCTGCCCGCCAAGATGGTCGCCGTGGCGAATTTCAAAGGCGGGGTCGGCAAGACCTCGACCTGCGCGCATCTTGCGATGAGCGCCGCGCTCGACGGCTACAAGGTTCTGGTGATCGACCTCGACAGCCAGGGCTCGATGACCTCGATCATGGGCGGCAGGATCGAGGATGAGTGGCAGACCGTATTCCCGCTGCTCGCACGTCATTACGCCGCCACGCTTCAGGCGGAGAACCGCGTCCGCATCGAGCGCGGCGAAGACCCCAAACCGCTGGACGAGACCTTGTCGGAAGCGCGGGACATCTCCGCCAACGACCTGATCCGCGGCACGCACTGGCCCAATATCGATCTGATCGGCGCACAGCTCAATCTTTACTGGGCAGAGTTTCAGATCCCGGTCTGGCGGATGCAGAGCCGTCGCTGGAAACTCTGGGACGCGCTGGCGGACACGCTGAGCGCCGACGGGGTGCTCGAGCGCTACGACCTGATCTTCATCGACACCCCCCCGGCCCTGGGCTATCTGACGATCAACGGGCTGGCGGCAGCCGATATCCTTCTGGTGCCGGTCGGTGCCTCCTATCTGGAATTCGATTCCACCGGCCGGTTCTTCGACATGCTGCACTCCACCTTTGCCAGCATCGAGGAGGGCGAGAACATGGCCGCCCGCGCCCTGGGCCATCCCGAACTGAGCTTCGAATGGGATGCGGTCCGGGCGGTGATCACCCGTTTCGATGCTGCCCAGCAGGCCGAGCTGGCGGGGCTGATGCAGGCCTATCTCGGTGAAACCCTGTCTCCGCACCGGCAGGATTTCACCGCGCTGATCGGGCAGGCCGGGGAACAGGCGGTGGGAATCTACGAGGCCGATTACCGCGACTTCAACCGCGAGACCTATGTCCGGGGCCGGGCGACCTTCGACCAGACCTATGCCGCCTTCAAGCGGCTGCTGGTGGGGATCTGGCGGCGCGAGGAACGCGCGGCCGAAGACCGTGTCGCCCAGGCAGGTTAACCGGCCCCCTGCCCCGGTGGGCAGGGCCGTTCAGGAAAGGACAGGATATGGCCAAACGCAAACGTCTCAGCCCGCCGCGCCTGGACATGTTTTCCGCCGCGCCGGCGGAGCAGGCGCAGGTGACCGGTGCGCGGGTACCGATCGCGCAGATGGCCGGGGATGCGGCGGTGGCCGCGGCCTTTGGCGAGGTGCAGGCCGAGTTGCAGGCCGCGCAGCGCGAGGGCCGCATGGTGCTCTCGCTGCCGCTGGGCGCCATCGTCGAAGACCACCTGATCCGTGATCGGCTGGCCTGTGACGCGGAGGCGCAGCAGGCCTTGCAGGACAGCCTGCGCCAGCGCGGGCAGCAGACCCCTGTCGAGGTGACCGATCTGGGCGACGGACGCTATGGGCTGATCTCGGGCTGGCGGCGCCTGCGGGCGCTGCGGACCCTGCTGGACGAGACCGGCGAGACGGAGCGGTTCGGCTCTGTTCTGGCCCTGGTGCGCCTGCCACGGGACCGGCCTGCCGCCTATGTGGCGATGGTCGAGGAAAACGAGATCCGTGCCGATTTGTCGTTTTACGAACGCGCGCGCATCGTGGCCCAGGCGGTGCATGCGGGTGTGTATGACAGCGAAAAGGCGGCGTTGCAGGGTCTGTTCGCCTCGGCCTCCTTTTCGAAGCGCTCGAAAATCAAGAGCTTCCTTCCGCTGGTGGCGGCGCTGGACGGGGCGCTGCGCTATCCCGGACAGATCCCGGAGCGGCTGGGGCTGGCGCTGTCCAGAGCGCTGACGGAAGATCCGGGGGTCGCAAGCGAGCTGACCGCGCAGCTTGCGGCGGCGCCGGAACGCGATGCCGCCGGGGAACGCGCCCTGCTCGAGGCGGCGCTGCGCCCTGCCCCGGCAAAGACGGCCGCGCCGGAGGCGGTCCCGGCGGTGGCGCTGTCGCTGCCCGGCGGGGTGCGGCTGAAGGGCGGCGCGGGACGGATCGCGCTCGATGGCGAAGGGGTTACCGAGGCACTGATCGCCGATCTCGCCGAGTGGTTGCGCCAGCGCTGACCGACCCGGACCTTTCGCATGCGAAAGGTTTGGCTCAGCGCATCCAGGGCGGCAGGATGCCCTTCATCGTGTGCTGGTAATGCTCGATGGCCTTCTGGACGCGCGCGTAATAAAAGAACCGCCCGTTTTGCAGCACGATTCCCGATTGGCACAGCCGCTCCATCTGGGGCAGCGAATGCGAGACGAAAATCGCGCCGCTTGTTTCCAGCCGTTCCAGCAAGATGGCCTCGCTCTTGGCCTTGAAGGCACCGTCGCCCACTGCGGTGACCTCGTCGATCAGATAGGTGTCGAACTTGACGGCCATGGACATGGCGAAGGCCAGGCGCGAGCGCATCCCCGAGGAATAGGTTCGCACCGGCAGGTAAAAATGTGCGCCGAGCTGGGAAAAATCGCGGGCGAACTCGGTCATCTCGTCGGTGTCGATGCCATAGAGACGGGCGACGAATTTCACGTTCTGCGCCCCGGTCATGTCTCCGTGGAAACTGCCGGCGAAACCGACCGGCCAGGAAACCGATCCGTGCCGGATGATCTCGCCGCTGTCGGGCTGGATCGTGCCCGCGATCAGTTTCAGCATGGTCGATTTGCCGGCCCCGTTCGGCCCCATCAGACCGACGCATTCGCCGCGGGGAAAGGTGAAGGTGAGATCCCGGGCGATGGGTTTGGCGACGCCGTTCAACCGGTAGATCTTGGTCAGGTTGCGCAGTTCGATCATGGCGGTCCCTGGACTCAGCGCCGGTCCCTGAGGCTGTAATAGATCAGCACGCCGACCGCCCAGCTCAGCAGCAGTATCGTCGTGGCGATGAGCAACAGCTCGCCACGCTCGGGGTATTGCGAGGAGGCGGGCAGGGACGGCTGCATGTAGGTGGCCAGATAGCGGCTCTGGCGCTGCGCCTCGGCCTGTGCCGCGTCCAGCGCCGCCTGGGTCGCGAGATAGCGCTCCTCGGCATATTCCAGATCGACGGTGAGGCGTTCGAACTCGCCCACGATGGTGGAATAGTCCCGCGCACCTTCGATTGCCGGGGCGGAAGTGTCTCCGCCCATGGTGCCGCCGAGGCCGAACTTGCGGCGCTCCTCCTCGATGAGCTTGTTGATCACCGGGATCCGGTTGCGCAGCTGCACCACCCGGGGGTCGTTCTCGCGGGCGGTTTCCAGCTGGACGTTCAGCTCGATGATCACCTCGGCCAGTTTCGCCTCCAGCGAGTTGAGCAGGCCGAGCTGGCCCTGGAGATCGGCGCTCGGGTCGATGATGCGGTTGACCGAGCGGAACCGGGTCAGGGCCTCGCGGGCGGTTTTCAGCTGCGTGACCGCCTGGTCGAGATCCTCGCGCGCATAGCGCGTGGCGTCAGCCCGGGCGATGGTGGACAGCTCGTTGATCATCACGGTGGATTCCGAGACGATCGCCTCGGCGATGGCCAGCGCGTCCCCGGGGGTGAAGGCCTTGATCGTGACTTCGAGCAGGCCGGTGCCGCTCGAGGCGTAGCTGACATGCACCATGCGCTGCCAATACGCGACGAGATCCTCGAACGACCCCTCCGGATCGTAGGAGAAATACGGGTCGTATTCCGGGCGCGAAAAGATGCTGGTGAGATCCAGCCGCTCATCCACTTTTTCGACCAGGGTGCGGCTCTGGATGAATTCGTAGAGGATATCGCTGTCGGATGAGCTGCTTCCGCCCGACAGGCTGCTCAGCCCGCCCAGCAGCGAATTGGCCAGCGTGGTTTCCTCCGAGCGCACGGCAAAGCCGAAGCTGGTGGCATATTGATCCTCGGCGATGGCAAACAGATAGAAGATCGCCAGGGTCAGCGGCAACACGACAACCAGCACGAAACTGGCGAGCACGCCGTAATGGCGTTTCTGTGGCCGCGCCTTTCTGGCGTTTTTCGGAATCTGTCCCGCCAGGGTCGCGGGTTTGTTGGCAGGTTGTGCTGCGGGTGCTGCGGTGGACACGGGGGCCTGTGTAATGGGTCCGCCCTCCAACTCTTGAATTTTCTGCCGCCAGATGTCGGGCTTTCTCTCTCGCAATGCAAGGGAAAATCCCTTAAGCCGGCGGCAGGGCCCTTGAGGCCGGATTGTCACCACGGGGCGAGCGGTGTGTCGGACGCAGCGATAGCCAAACCAAGATTCCTGTTTTTCCGCTCGGTCATGGCGCTGATGCTGCGCGAGATGAGCACATCCTACGGGCGTTCGCCGGGGGGCTACATCTGGGCCTTCGCCGAACCGGTCGGGGGGATTCTCGTGCTCACCCTGGTCTTCGGCATGATTGCGCGCAGCCCGGCGCTGGGGTCGAACTTTCCGCTCTTTTTCGCCAGCGGGATGGTTCCCTTCCTGCTGTACCAGAGCACCACGGCCAATGTCGGCGGTGCGATCCGTTACTCCCGGCCGCTGCTGGCCTATCCCGGGGTGACCTTTGTCGATGCGATCCTGGCACGACTGATCCTGAACGGGCTGACCCAGATCCTGGTCGGAATCATCCTGTTCGGCATGATCATCCTGCTGTACGGGCTGAAGCTGGAGATTCATTTCCTCGACTGCGTCCGCGCCGTCGGCATGCTCCTGGCTCTGGGGCTGGGGGTCGGGCTGGTGAACTGCTATCTGATGAGCATGTTTCCGATCTGGCAGTTCATCTGGTCGGTCCTGAACCGGCCGCTCTTCATCATTTCGGGGGTGTTCTTCCTGATCGACCGGCTGCCGGAGACGATCCGGTCAGGGCTGCTGTGGAACCCGATGGCGCATCCGATCATGATGCTGCGCCGGGGAATCTATGACACCTATGACGCGGTTTATGTGTCCGAGCTTTATGTCTATACGGTCGCGCTGCTGCTGGGCGCGCTCGGCATGCTGCTGCTGTACCGCTTTCACCGGGTCATCCTGGACGAGGGTATTTGAAGCATAAGGGGCGCGGGCGCGCGGCGTAAAAGCATTGTTTCCGGTTGGGCGCATTGCTATGGCTCAGCCGATCATCCAGGCAGGACCTTTTTGGAATGAATGAAGATTTGAACAGCCCCTGGGCGCGGCTTTCCCGGTTTGCCCGGGTTTTGTTTCTGTCCCGCCAGGAACGGAAGTTCCTGAAAGCGGCGCGTGCCTCGGGGATGTTCGACCCGGTCTTCTACAAAGGCGCCTATCCGGCGATCCACCGCTGGTTTCACAAGATGCCGCTGCGCCACTATATCGTCTTCGGCGAGAAGCGTGGCTACCGGCCGAACGCCGATTTC